>JBBSBU010000013.1:0-7885 GCA_038250975.1 Minisyncoccia bacterium | reverse complement strand
TATTAAGAAATTAAGTGAGCTACAGAAAGATGGACATAAGATTATATTGCTTATGGGCGACTTCACTGCAATGATAGGAGATCCTACAGATAAAAGTGCTACTCGAAAGCAACTTACTCACAAACAAGTAATGTTAAATCTAAAAAATTACAAAAAACAAGCCAGCTCCCTTCTGTCCTTCACTGGAAAGAACGCCGCGGTTATTAAATTTAACTCAAAATGGCTTGGAAAAATGAAATTTGAAGATGTACTCTCTTTGGCGTCAAAGATGACCGTTCAACAAATGCTAGAAAGAGATATGTTTGAAAAAAGAGTAAAGGAAGGGAAACCTGTGTATCTCCATGAATTTATGTATCCTCTCATGCAAGGGTATGATTCTGTTGCTATGGATGTCGATGGAGAGATCGGTGGGAATGATCAAACCTTCAATATGCTTTGTGGTAGAGACCTAATGAAGACAATAAAGAATAAAGAAAAATTTGTTATAACCATGAAATTACTTGAAGATAATTCTGGTAAAAAAATGGGTAAAACGGAAGGTAATATGATAGCTTTATCTGATAGTAGTGAAGAAATGTATGGAAAGGTTATGAGCTGGACTGACGGTATGATAGTTCCTGGTTTTGAACTTTGCACTAATATTCCAATGCTCGAAATAGAAAATATGTCTCAAGGAATTTTTAACAACATGGTTAACCCTCGAGACCTAAAAATGCGCCTAGCAAAAGAAATAATAACTATTTTTTACAGTGCTAGAGTTGCAGAGAAAGCTGAAGAAAATTTTATAAAAACATTTCAAAAAAAAGAAACACCAAACAACATCGAAAACATTCTAGTAAAAAAAGAAACACCACTTGTTGAAGCTTTTCTTTCCACAGGAATTGTTTCTTCTAAAAGCGATTTTCGTCGCCTTGTAGAAGAGGGAGCAATTACAAATATGGATAAGGATGAAAAAATCCTCACTCACACTGAAGTGGCGGAAGAGGGAGTATATAAGATAGGCAAGAAACGATTCTGTAAAATTTCATTCAAAGAATAAAATATAAAAAGACTAGGTAACCCTAGTCTTTTTATATTTTATTAGTATTCTGAACCATCTATGTCAGCGAACTCATCTGTATCTTCTTCGTCTTCACTTGCAAGTAGATCGTCTTCAACAAGTAAGTCATCTTCAACTATTGGATCATCAAGGTCGTCGTCAGAAATTAACAGATCGACATCGTCTTCGTTTACATCAACCTCAGTATTTAAACCCTCATCATCTTTATAGCTCATAATTTAATTAAAATTTTTACAAAAACTTATTATAATAGTTATTTGTATCAAAATATTATTTTCTTTGCAACTAGTTATCCACAAATAAAAAGTCCATACCCGGTATGAAAGATGTCCCCATACCGGGTATGGACTTTTTATTTGAATCTTTCACAAGCCAAGCATGTTATTCCTATAGCAATAGCATCTAGTTCATCGTCTGAGCTAGTTTTGGTTTTGATTTCTATTAACTTTGTAACCATAGACATGACTCCTTCTTTTGTTGACTTACCGTAGCCCGTGACAGCTACTTTTATCTGGGGTGGTGTGTACTCAAAAATAGAGAGATTGTTGTGCGAGGCACAATAAAGCATAACTCCACGAGCTTCAGCGACCCCCATAACTGTTTTTTGGTTTGTAGTGAAATAAAGCTTTTCTATTGCAAGTGCTTCTGGTTTAAATTTCTTAATTACTCTCTCCACTTCTTCCCCGATGAGAGCCAGTCTTTTATGGAAAGGAATCTTGGCTGAAGTTTTAAAACAAGCAGAATATACCAAATTATGTTTTGGTGTCATTGTTTTTTCTATGACGGATATCCCAACCCTTTCAAATCCTGGATCAATTGCTAAAATACGCATAAAATTTATTCTTCTATAAAATCAAAACCCAAATGAAGATAACCTTTTTTTGTAACAGTTCTTCCTCTTGTTGTTCTTTCAAGTAGTCCAAGCTGTATGAGATAGGGTTCAATAACTTCTTCTATTGTGGCCTCTTCTTCACTGGTTGCCGCAGAGATTGTTTTAAGTCCCACTGGCCCACCGTTGAATTTATTTATTATTATTTCCAAAACTCTTCGGTCAGATGAAGACAACCCGATTTCATCTATTTCAAGTAGAGCTAAAGCTTTATTCACAGCACTTTTTGACAAAGGAATCTTGTTTACTTGCGCATAATCGCGGCATCTTTTTAAAAAGTAGTTTGCTGTACGAGGTGTGAAGCGTGCGCGCTTCGCTATCTCATCTAGTGCGTCGTCTTCTAGTTCTACTCCAAGTATTTTTGCAGAGCGAGCGAGAATCTTTTTTATTTCATCATGAGTGTAGAATTCTAAACGGAAAACTCCACCAGAGAAACGCGACCGAAGAGGGGAGGAAAGAAGTGCGATACGCGTAGTAGCCGCGATAAGAGTGAAGGGTGGGAGCTCAAGCTGGATAGTACGAGCAGAAGGACCCTTACCTATAATAATATCCAAGACTCCAGACTCCATAGCTGGGTAGAGAACCTCTTCTACCATTTTGTTTAATCTATGAATTTCATCTATGAAAACAATATCCCCAGGTGCAAGGTTTGTAAGGATAGATGCTAGGTCCCCAACCTTCTCTATCGCAGGGCCAGAAGTTATTTTGATTTGTCTACGCGTCTCCTTTGCGATTAGGTGAGCCAGAGTTGTTTTACCGAGACCTGGAGGACCGTAGAAAAGTATATGCTCAGCAGGGTGAGATCTCTCTTCTGCTGCTATTAGAAGTATTTTAAGGTTTGCCTTAATATTCTCTTGCCCGATATAATCTTGCCATAAGCTTGGACGCAATGTTTGGTCCAGAAAGCCCTCGTCCTTAGATAAAGGTGAGTCTTCGTTTGTATTTTTATTTGTTTCTTTTTTACTTGACATTGTATTCTTAATATGCTATACTCTTTAAAGATGTTTGATATAGTTTTATTATAGCATTTTGTGAAGAGGACATGAATCTCTAAGCAATCGGCCCCGTGCTCTATATATGTGCGTAGGACGTTTTGGTTTATATTTATATTTACTGGGTCTATCCTGTAATCATGTATTACTTTGTTAGCGCATGCTTTCAAAGGATTGTTTAGAGATTTATGTTTTTTTCTCTGATTATTAAAATCCCGTACTTGGTTTGAAGAAAGCCTTCAAACCAAGTACGGGATTTTTGTTTTTTTATTCTTCGTATAAGTCTACGGCGGTTGCGACTTCTTCGTATGAAGTTATTCCTTTGAGTACTTTCACAAGTCCGTCTTCTTGCATGTTTAAAGAGGCTTGCCCTCTAGCTATTTTTTTTATTTCTCTCTCACTTGGATTTTCTGGAATTATTTCCTCAATCTTTTCATCATTACAAACAGCTTCGAAAATTCCTATTTGACCATGAAATCCTGTGTTGTTACACTCGATGCATCCAACGGGCTCATACAATTTGAAAGGATTAGTCATATCAACTCCATAATCAGCTAAGTTTTTATTGTATTCTTTTGCTTTACTTATAATCGAATTTATTAAAGATAGCTCATCTTCTTTTATCAATCTTTCTCTTCTACAGCTTAGGCATAGTTTGCGCACTAGGCGCTGAGCAATAGATAAAGACAAAGCTGAAACTAAAATCTTTGGATTTACATCCAGGTCGATAAGTCTAGGTATGACACCTGCGGCATTATTCGTGTGTAAAGTAGAGAAGACTAAGTGCCCAGTAAGAGCAGCTTCGACAGCAACCTTTGCTGTTTCACTATCACGTATTTCTCCAACCATTATTACATCAGGATCTTGTCTTAATGCTGAGCGTAAACCCTCCAAGAAGGTATAACCTTTCTCATTGTCTGTTTGTGTTTGAGTTATTCCGGGTAGGTGATACTCGATAGGATCTTCTATTGTAATAATTTTTATCTCTGTTGAGTATATTTTCTGTAAGAAAGAGTAAAGAGTCGTTGTCTTACCTGAACCAGTTGGACCAGTAAGAAGTATCAAGCCGTTTGGCTTTCTTATTTCTTTCATAAACACTTCGTATAGTTTTGGCTCAATACCCATATCTTCAAGTTTGTATCGGATAGACTTAGGGTTAAGAATACGCATTACGATAGACTCACCATATGCTCCAGGAATGAGAGACACGCGAAGGCTGATCTCGTCTTGGTCAAGCCAAATACTAAACCTTCCATCTTGGGCTGTAGAGTTTGACGTTATTTTTAATCCAGAGATGAGTTTGATTCTTGAATTTATGAACTTGTGGGCTTCGCGTGGAATTTCTACAACTTCGTGAAGTATTCCATCTAGACGAAACCTTAGGCGGACAGTATTCTCTTCTGGCTCAAAGTGTATATCGGAAGCATTTATGGCGACGGCCCCAGCAATTGCAACTTCTAGTATCTGTGACGTTGTGCGAGTGTTACCTTTTTGTATTTCATTAATCTCTTTTTTAATATCTTCTACGTTTTTAATATTAGCCATTATCTTCTTTAATGCTTCACCTGAGATGGCGATACTCCCAGATTTGGTTTCAGCAGCGTACGAAATCTCAGCGTATCTTTCCCATGCTTTCTCAAGGCTAGCTGTTGAGGCCATGTAGAAATGAGGGATAAGGTTCCTGTCAGTAAAATACTTCTGTAGATTTTCCAGCTTGTCTGGTTGAGGAGAGTGGACAGCGACATGAATATCTTTCCCCAAGAGTTTGAATGGAGCGATCTGTTCTTCTCTCGCTTCCTTTTCTTCCACCGTGCGAAGAGCATCGTTATCTATAGGGATATCTTTTAAGTGAATAGGGGGGATACCATACCTAGACTCAGCTAATACTTGGATTAAATCTTCTTCCTCTTGCTTTCTTAAATCGGCAAGATTTTTATTTTGTTTATCATCGTCGAATTGTAGTGACATATGTAAGCATTATAGCCTAAAAATACTTCTTTTATATACTTGACAAATAACATGATTAGTGCTTTTATATAAGTGAGACTTATAAATTGTATCTTTACAAAAAACATATATTTAAATTAAAAGGAGGAAACAAAAATGGTAAAAAAAAGAGTTTTAATAAGAGTATTAATTATAATTACTCTATTAATTGTGTTTATTATGATGTTCAACAGGTGCGCATCCCAAAAAACTGTTGTTCAGGAACCGTTTCAACCAGAACTGCAACAGGTTCAAAAAAGTGATCCGATTCCATGGACTCAAGACCTAGATGAAGGAATTGCCGTAGGCGATCCAATTAATTTCTACAATCAATTTGAGATTGTAGTAAAAGGTAAGATTCCTATCAAAGTGAAAATGTATAATGATGGGAAGCTTCAGTTCAAAGACAGCTCAATAGTATTTGATTATACTATCCCAGCTAAGACGAAAGGTCAACTTAAAAACGTTGAACCAAAAAATGGTAAGCCAACAACTTTTACAGTTTCATTTGAACAAAATGGAGACAATGACAGAAATTATTATCATGTCTTCAAAATGATTCCGGATAAAACATTTATTTTGGATGCCAGAATGACACTTTATTTAGAAGGAGGAGAGTATCCTTTCACTGCCACCATTAAAGGTGATGGAAGTGGAAAGAATCGATTACTTTTCTATCCAGAGTTTACAAACTCTGAAAGAACGATTGGTCAGCCTGCTTCTGGAGTTCCCGATGCCATTGGAACAAAGGTGATAAAGAAATAAAATAATAAAAACACATGATGTTTTTATTAGAAAAATGAAGTAGAAACCCCAACTGAAAAGTTGGGTGTTTTTTTATCTCATTTTTAAATTTTTTTCAAAAATAACTTTTATTTACAATTTTTTTTAAAAAATTAGGGCAGGGAACACTCTTAATAGAGGGGGTTGACATTAAAGACTGAATATGCTATGATTCATACAAGTGTTGAGGTTAGTGATATTTTATTTATTTCTCATTTTTTAATGGGAGACAAATAAAATATCACTAAAAACTCATAATATGAAAAAATTTACCTTTTTTCTGCTTGTAGCTCTAATTTTGAGTTCGCAGAGTTCGTTTGCTGATACTTATCAGCATTGGGTTACTTGGTATAAAAGCCAAGATAACATATTGACCAAAACTGATCACAGTGTTTCATCTCAAGAGATGGCAGCAATTGTGACAGCTCTCTATAAAGGAGAAATTTCTCCTTTTAATAAATATAAATTATCTACTGGGGTTATTTATTCAATCCCACAACCCGATTTATATTTAGAGTATGTTGAAAGATGTGTTAGAGCATCTAGACCAGGAGCGACAACAGCCCAGGCCGTAATTGCTGCCATTAATGGATCTGAGATGACTCGATGGGGGAATGACATCTCCGTGAGAGTTAAAAATTACTACTATTCCTCAATGCACAAGAGGATTCAGTATAATGATAACTACTCCGGGTCAGAAATGGGAGTGGATGTGTTGGTTATAGACGGTATACCTACAATCAAATGTGATTGTGGAAATCCTCTTGAGGGGATTAATCCTGTCTATAAAAAAACGAATCCTGTTCTTCTTGAGGAAAAGAAATCTTTTTCTGAGGAGAAAGAAACCAGTAGTGTCATAGAACTTCCAAAAGACGAAGGTTCTGTTAAAAAAGAAACAAAGCCTGATTTAGGTGTTTTGAATCCTTACGCAGAAAAAGCTGAGGATGATAAAAAAAAGACTTGGGTAGGAAAGAACCTGATTTGGTTGATTCCTACCGCTGCGGTGTTGGTTGGAGCTCTTGGTTTTGCTGCTCATGATAAGGGGCACAAATGGTATCTTTGGTTTCCAAAAACCGTTGCTCACCAAGCAACTATGTCCGGTGGTCGCGATTACGTAGAGACCCCAGCCTCTAAAGGTGAAAATTCTACTGACACTGGTGGAGGCACTGGTGGAAGAGGAAATTAAACTTTTCAATTGTTCTTTAAATTATGTATTTCCAGAAGAATGTTACTTGTAACACTCTTCTGGACTTCTTTAAGTCTTTAATTCTTCGAAATTGAAGGTTTAAAATTGTAAGTTAATACAGTCTGATTATAATAATACAGATTGACATTTTACTATTTATATGATATAATGTAAAGGTAAGGTTAAATAATAATTATAAACTAGTGTCGCGTTTACATGGCGATTGCGCGATATAATTTAAAAAAATAATATGAAAAATAATATGAAAAAAACAATAGTCGGAATCTTTACCTTTGCTCTTCTTTTTATAGGAGCTCAGAGTGTTTCTGCTGCAAACGTTTTCAATGGTCAGTCAGGAGATTGTAATCCTGGGATGGGTATTGGTATCTATCCAAACAACATACCAAGAGATAGTAACGGATGTTGGACTGCTTCGTATATAGAAGCAAATGCAGGTGACGTTGTGAACGTAGCCATGTATTACCGTAACAACACAAAGAACCCTCTTACAAACGTAAGTGGCTCTATTGTTCAAAGGACAGGATCAAATAATACTTATACTTTCACAGGTACTATGTATTCAGATCAAGGTAGTCAGACAATAGGAACTGTTACACTTAAAATTTTAACTAATCAAACATTAACTTACGGTTCAACTCACTTTATGAAGGACGCCGCCGCTGTTATTTCAGATACAGATACTTCTATATTCCATAATGATGGAGGAAAAATGATTGTTGGTACTGTCCCAGCAGGATGGGATAACTATGGTGAATTTCTAGCTGTTTATAAAGTAAGTAATAATCAGCAACCTCAGCTTTGCCAAGATCAAAACGCAAGTAATTATGGGCAACCACTTCCTTGTGTTCCAAAGGTAGTAACAAACTGTTCTCTAAACATCAGTGCTAACCCTACATCAATTGTAGAAGGTCAGTCTTCAGCTTTATCATGGTCTTCAAACAACTGTAGTAACTTAACTATATATCCTA
>JBBSBU010000012.1:0-8432 GCA_038250975.1 Minisyncoccia bacterium | reverse complement strand
TGTGTAAAAACCCAAAAGCGCCAAATAATCCATTTGGTTGGGGATCATGTAAAATTGGCTTCAAATCAATAGATGAAGCAATTGAGAAAGTTTCTGCAAGCTTAGGTGGTAATAACAAGAATACGGCTCATCATTACAGTAATAAAACGACTCTAGAGATACTACGTAAGTATAATTCAGTAATCGAAGACTATCCTAAGGAAGTCGAGCGCATAATGAAGGCTATAGACTCAAGTGACATTTTAAAATAATTTAAATATAAATAATAAAGGCGGTCCGCTTGCGGACCGCCTTTATTATTTATATCTTCTTAAAGTTATCAATCATAATACTTTTTTCACCATTCCTTTCTGTGATTTTGCCTTGAAGGGCGATTATTGTATCCTTGATGAGTATATCTTTGTTTGCTTCGAATAATTTACTAAAGATTACAGCATCTATGGTACCAGTATAGTCGGATATTTTTACGAAGGCCATACGGTCATTCTTCTTTGTTGTGACTATTTTTATATCATCTATAATCGCAGCCACAGTTACAGGAGTGTTCACTTTCAATTCTTCTGATATTTTTTTTATTAATACTCCGAATTTTTCTATCTTTTCTTTATAATTATCAAGGGGATGACCAGAAATGTATAACCCTAGTAAATCTTTCTCCCAAGATAGTTGCTCTTGGTGAGTTGGTTTTGGTTGATCTTCGAGAGATAATTTGACCTCTATCCCACCAATTTCACCGAACAAAGAATCTTGTGTGTTCGTACCTCTTGTTTCTTTTGTAAAAGCTAGGAGTTTATCTAAGTTACCCATGACCATATTCCTATTATTCACAAACTCATCCATTGCTCCACATTTAGCTAAGGCTTCAATAGATTTCTTGTTTAGGTTTTTATGATCTATTCTTTCCAAAAAATCTGCTAGAGACTTGTATTTGCCATTTTTCTTCCTTTCTTCTATTATGGCATCAGCTATATCTACTCCTAAATTTTTAATATTATAAAGTCCGAAGCGAATCCTTCTGTCGGACTGATGGTCGCTACCTTTTATAACAGTAAATCCTCCAAAGCTTTCATTTATGTCTGGTGGTAGGACTTTTATATTCATTTTTTCGCACTCATGTATTATTTCAGCAACCTTTTCGATATCACCTGATTCAGATGTCATAATCGCTGTCATATACTCCACAGGATAGTTTGCTTTCATATATGCAGTCTGATATGCAACGAGTCCGTAACTCGCGGCGTGAGCCTTATTGAACCCATATGCAGCGAATGGTTCGATAAGTGTCCAGAACTCTTGAGCCTTTTTATCTGTCATCCCATTCTTAACGAATCCTTCTAGTAGTTTACCTTTCTCAGCTTCCATGACTTCCGGAATCTTTTTTCCCATAGCCTTACGAAGCTTGTCAGCTTCAAGCCAAGAATACCCAGCGAGTTTAATAGCTGTCATCATGACATCATCTTGATAGGTTATAACTCCAAAAGATTGATCAAGAATATCTTTTAATCTTGGATCAAGATATGTGATAGCTTTTGGGTTATGTTTTCTTTTAATATATTCAGGAATAGATTCCATCGGTCCAGGGCGGTAAAGAGCAACCATAGCATTTATATCATGTATTGTTGTAGGTCTTAATTCCTTTAGATATCTTGTCATCCCTGAACCATTTAGTTGGAAAAGTCCCATTGTCTCTCCCTTTGAGAGTAACTCAAAAGTTTTTTTGTCATCTAGGTGGAGGTTATCTATATCAATATCTACTTTATGTATTATTTTAACTAGTCTTACAGTTTCTGCTAAGATTGATAAATTCCTAATCCCTAGAAAATCAAATTTTGGTAGCCCTGCATCTTCAATACTATACATATCGTACTGAGTAATAATGTTTCCACCCTTTGGATCATATTGGGCAGGGGTGAATTCATAAAGAGGCTTTGGTGCCATTACAACGCCAGCAGCGTGGACTGAGATATGTCGAACGCAACCCTCCATCTTTTTTGCTAAGTCTATAATTTTCTTTGTATCAGCTTCTTCTTTGTATGCTTTTTTTAGCTCAGGAACTATTTTAATAGCATGATCTATCGTCATAGCTGATCCTTGTGAACCTAGAGGTATCATACTTGAAATCCTATCACCAACTACGTATGGATATCCTAAAGCACGGGCAACGTCTCGGACGGAGCCTTTGGCCATCATTGTTCCGAAGGTACCTATCTGCGCTACTTTATCTTCTCCATATTTTCTTTTTGCATATGCGATAACTTCATCGCGACGGTTGTCTGCAAAGTCCATATCTATATCTGGTAGAGAAGGACGTTCTGGATTTAAGAAACGTTCAAAAGGTAGTTTGTATGTTATAGGATCAACTTTTGTAATACCAGTAAGATAAGTTGTAAGTGATCCTGCGACTGATCCTCTGATATTTGTGTAGATACCACTATCTCTTGAAAATTTAAGCAAATCAGAGACCACAAGGAAGTAAGCCGGGTAACCCTTTTGCTTTATAATTTTTAATTCATATTCAAGTCTGTCTATGTAAACTTTTGTTTGTTCTATCTTCCTGTATTCAAATCCGCTATATGCAAGCTCACGTAAAACTTCATCCGCTGTTTTACCTTCTGGAATAGGGAAGTCTGGGAAGTAAGCTGTCCCAAGTTCTAGGTCATAGTCTTCACATAAATCAGCTACCATTTTGGTATTTAAAACAGCTTCTTTGACATCTTTAAAATATTTTAAGGCAGTTTTCTCATCTATTAAAGAAAAGTCATCTATGGAAAACTCAAGACCTGTACCTTCTTTGCCATCCATTACTCCAGTATTTACTTTTAGTAATGTCTCATGAGCGTCATAGTCTTCTTGGCAAAGGTAGTGTGAGTCTTGTCCTGCTACAACTGGTATGTCCCACTTTTTACCAAGAGCCATTATTCCCTTGCGTAATTTCTCGTCATTTTCTACATGTGCATGAGAGTGAACCTCAAGGAAGTAATTCTCTTTACCAAAAATTTCTTGGTGTTCTTTTATCAGTTCATCAGCTTTTTCGTAGTTATCTGCTAAAACCGCACGAGATAATTGGCTCCCCATACAACCTGATAAACAAATGATACCTTCACTGTATTCGCGAAGAATTTCTTTGTCCATCCGAGGTTTATAATAGTAACCCTCCAAGTTTGCTATTGTCACAAGACGCATCAAGTTTTTATAGCCTTGTTTTGTGCGAGCGAGGAGAGTCAGATGGTAGCGCTTATTGTCTACTCCTGGTTCTTTATCTGCACGACCTCTCTCGGCGATATAAGCTTCAACTCCTATTATTGGTTTAATGCCAGCTTTATGAGCTTCTTTATAAAGTTCAATAGCTCCGTACATGTTGCCATGATCAGTGATAGCCAAGGCATTCATCCCGTTCTTTTTGGCTTTTTTTACCATATCTGGAATTTTAGAAAGCCCATCTAGAAGGGAGTAGTGAGAATGAGTGTGAAGATGTATGAACTTAGAACCTAGCTCTGATTTTTCCATATTTCCTTAGTATAGCAAATAAGGTATTATTGTTCTATATGGTAAATAAAGACACCATGAAATGCATAATCGGTATAGATGAAGTTGGACGTGGTCCGATAGCGGGGCCGGTGGCTGTGTGTGCTTTTAAGTTACCAGTTACTAATTACCAATTATTAATTGAAAAATGGAAAGACGAGTTAGGGTTACCACTTCGAGATTCTAAAAAATTATCTAAAAAGCAAAGAGAAGCTTGGTTTGAATATTTAAAAGTCGCAAAAGCCGAAGGCTTTTGCGACTACGTTGTTTCTTTTGTTTCAAATGAAAACATTGATAAATTTGGAATTGCAAAATGTATTCAAAAAGCTTTAGATGAATCCCTATCTAAACTAGTAGTTTCCTCTAACCTGTCACCTAAAACCTGTAACCTTTTCTTAGATGGCGGACTACATGCACCAGAGGAATATGTTAATCAGGAGACAATTATAAAAGGGGATGAGCTCTACCCTGTTATTTCTCTGGCTTCTATTGTAGCAAAAGTTACTCGTGATAAAGTTATGAAAGATTACGAAAAAGAGTATCCAGGATATGGATTTGATAGAAATTCAGGCTACGGAACGAAAGCTCACTATGAAGCAATAGAAAGTCAAGGGCAAACTCCCATTCATCGTAAGAGTTTTATACATTAAACTTAATATATTGCTTAATTAAAAAACAGTCAGATTCTACAGAGTAGATTCTGACTGTTTCTCTTTTTACCAACCTTCTTTAATTGGGAGAAGTTTACCTTCAGGAAAAACATTGATTTTGTAGCCCCTTTTAAATTCACAGAAAAATGTTTCTCTTTTTGTATCTCCAGGAATCATCACAATTTTTCTTCGTAGTTCTCTTTCTTTAAGATTATCATTCTTCAATTTTAAATCCATAGAAATAAAATTACTAAGAGTAGCCTGAGTATATTCCGACAAAGTATTGTTTGCTGATTTTACCAGAGCTTCGCCGATTGTAATAACTTCACCTCTAACATAAACCATTGATTCGATGCCTTTAATGTATCTTACCGAGGATTGATTCGAGTGTCCAAAGATGGATCTGTTATCTGTCATAATTTCTTGCTCACTGACCCAGTAACGATAAATAATATTACGTTGTCTTTCAGCATTGAAATTAGTACGGTTTTTGTTTTCCTGGTTGAGCACTTCTTTGTAAAAATTCTTGAGAGTTTTATTTTCATCAAAGGAACGGGCTGAAGTCATACCACAACCAGAAGTGTAATTTTCAAAACTTTCAACATGCAACACTCTTACTTTTTTAGTTGTAAAAGTAAGTACTTTTTCTTGTTCTTCCATGATTTTAAATTTTTAATTAGACAAAATTTAATTTTATATTACTATAATTGAGTATATTGTCAAATTATGTAGCATTACATCTTTAATTAATTAGTATATTGCAGATGCCACTTAGTCGTTAATAGTTCTTATTCAACCATTTTTTTATATCTTTTTTATCATCTTTTAGCCAAGCTACGTTAGACTCGATTTTTTCATAAGCTTGTAGAAGAGTTCTTTCTGCTCCAGGAGCTGTTTTTTTACTGAAGAATTTTTTAGCATCTTTTAAATCTGAAGGTTTTGTGTGATTGCCAAGAGGGCTTAGTAACCTAGATAAAAAGTGTCCACCTTCCCCATACTTTTTTAATATTATTTCCCAATTATTTTTTATAAATTTCCAAGTTGAATCTCTAGCCACTTTGTTCGTCCAGATCATCGCCAGTAAGTGTGGAACATCCTGAGCTCTTACTTCTTTATTTTCCATTATGAAATCTAAGGTTTTAATTATTATTTTTTCATCTTTAAATTGGGTTAAAGCTCTGACGCATCTATCTTTTTCTTCTTGAATATTATTATCTAAATACATTTGCTTCAGAATGTTCCACTCTTTTGTTCCTCCATTTTTGGCTATGATTGTGTAAATACTGGATCTTATATTTGCATCAATTTTATCAACTTCTCTATTTTTAAAAATTTGTCTTGCCTGTTTAATTATTCTCTTATCTCCATAAGAAGCAGACTGAGTCATTATTAGACTCCGTAGAAATACATCGTCGTGTCTATCTGCATCTTTTTTGTAAAATCCAATTTTTCTAGCTAAAGGAGAAATCATAGAAAGGGCATATTTTTTGTATTTTTCCTCATTGCTATCACTGAGGAAAGTGTTTGAGATATTGTTTATTCCACTTACTATTTCATTCCAAACAATATACTCTGTCTCATTTTTGTACGCCAAAGAAAATTCAAGAGCCTCACTGGTTTTTATATATCCAGCTTCAGCCAAATCAAAAGCGTCTCGAATCATGCCAAGTCTATCTATCGTCGGCATTTGATTGTTAATAATATCATTTTTAATCTTACTAAGTATACTCGGATCGTATTTAACTCGTATGAATGAATTTTCGTAATGGTTTATTTTATTACTTACCTCTATGTTTATTTCTAGTTTATTTTTATTTAATAAGACAATATCATTACCATATGATATTGGAACTTCCCATAGATACTTCTTCTTGTTGTTTTTTCGGCAAACTCTACTAGAAAAGAATTTTTCTTGAGATATTATAGTTTTTTGGTTCGTAGTGTTTATATCAACAAGAGGGTATCCCATTTGCTTAGTCCATGAATTCATGATTTGAGCTACAGGCTTTCCACTTACTTTTTCAAAAGCTTCCCATAGATTAAAAGTTTCAGTGTTTTTATAGCTGTGTTTTTTAAGATAATATTGTAATCCTTTTTTAAATTTATCTTCACTTAGGTATAGGGCCAGCATCCTAATTATAGATGAGCCCTTCGAGTATGAAATTTTATCGAAAATCTCGTTGATTTCATTCGGATGGTTAACCTTTATTTCAATAGGGTGAGAGGTTGTGAGTCCATCTAATTTAAGAGCGACATTGTAATCAGCTATCATAAATTGATTCCATATTTTCCAATGGGGGAATATTTTGTCGATTGCTAAGTATTCAATATATGATGCAAAGCCTTCATTTAGCCATAGATCTGTCCACCATTGCATTGTCACAAGGTTTCCGAACCACTGGTGTGCAAGTTCGTGTGCGATAACTAGAGCCACCCATTGTTTATTTGAAATAGAAGAGTGTTCATCATCTACAAGTAAAGCTGTTTCTCTAAAAGTTACAGCTCCCCAGTTTTCCATGGCACCACTTTCAAAGTCAGGAATTGCTACTAGATCAAGATTGGGCAATGGGTAAGGGATACCGAAGTACTCATTAAAGAATTCTAGGGATTTTATTGCAACATCAAGAGCGAATTTAGCTTGGTGTTTTTTACCTTCTGTTGTAGAAACTCTAACTAAAACACCATTTTTTGTTCTTCCCTCTATAAATTCAAATTCGCCGATAATAAAAGCGAGTAGATATGTGGACATCTTTGGTGAAGGGGCAAAATTTATTATTTTATATCCAGCGTTATGTTTTTCTATTTTTATAGGAAGAGTGTTCGAGATAGCTGTATGATTTTCATCTGTTACAAGAGAAACTTCAAATATTGCCTTATGTGCTGGTTCATCGAAACAAGGGAAGCATCGTCTTGCATCGGTCGCTTCGAATTGTGTAGTTGCAATATATTTATCAACTCCACCTACTGTATATTTACTTTTATAGAAACCACGTAGACTGTCGCTGATAACTCCAGAGAATATGATAGAGAGTTCACCTTTACCAGATTTTATTTTATTTATGAAGTTAAAGGTGACTGTTTCGTTTTCCGTATCATAAGTTATTTTATTGGCAAACTGTTCTTTTTTACCGGATTTATATTTAACAGTCTCAATATCCAAGTTTTTGCTATGTATAGTTACTTGATTTGTATCTTTTTCTACAATAACCTTAATTATTTCTTTACCAGTGAAAGTAAAAGACAAAAGATCTGGGTGTAAGTGCAGTTTATAGTGAGTAGGGTAGATATGCTTCGATAATCGGACAGAATTTAGGCTCTCTTTTAAAGATTTTTTCATGAGTTTGATTATACCAAAATTAAGTATTTTTTAGAAATTAATATTTTTGTTATAAATATACCCTTATTTATCAATGTTTTTAGACATGTGTAGGGTATTGACAAAAGGTATACTTATATGCTATAATTGACCTATGATAAATAAAACATTAAAAAACTTAATAGCAGTCGCCACATTTGCTTTCTTCGTTTTCGGTTTCGATTATGCTTTTGCTTATATTGATCAGCCTTCCTATACTGCTTATACTTCACCATCTGTGAATTATTACAACAGTGTACCTAGTTCTAATTATTATGGGCAGCCAGAGCAGCAATTTCTTTACGGGTCACAGCAACAGCAAGTTCAGTATGTTCAAAATACTGCTCCTCAGGTTCAGTATATACAACAGCAACCACAGCAAGTTCAATATGTACAACAGCAACCTAAAGTAGTTTATGTACAATCACAGCCTCAAGTTCAGTACGTACAAACAGCTCCTAAGGTTCAGTATGTGCAACCTCAACAGCAAGTTCAATATGTACAAAGTGCTCCTCAAGTCCAGTATGTACCAGCAGCTCAGACAGTAAGGACAGTGAGTACTACTTCTAACCAAGGAGCTTCAGTTATAAATTCAACAGCAAGAGTTGCAACATCTACAAATACAAATACAGGAGTTACAAGTAATTCAGGTCAGTATGTAAATTATGATAATAATCCAAATATGATGTTAGCAAGTGCATATGGAGTCTATAATGATGCTCAGCCTGTAGTTTACGATTCAAATGGAGTAACGGCTCTTACCGTAAAAGGTTCAGGAAGTTTCATGCCTAGCTCTGTTTTTCAATGGTTTCTAATAATATTACTAATACTTGGTATAATCATAGTTGCTCGCATGGTTAGTAAAACTTTCTCAAGAGATCCACACAGTAACCCAATACACT
>JBBSBU010000011.1:0-8547 GCA_038250975.1 Minisyncoccia bacterium | reverse complement strand
CTATCATACCAACAGAAGATCCACCAGAAAGTGGCTTAACTATCCAAGGAGGCGATATTTTGTCGTGAATCTTTCTAGCCATCAGGACTGAGTAGAATTCTATGGTCATATCTTCTACTTGATCTTCTTCTTGAAAAGCCTTGATAGACAGATAGTCCGGCGTTTTAAGTCCTAGCCTTACGAACTGTTCTTTTGATAGAACCTTATTGTATCCTAGAGCCGAAGCAAAAGCTCCAGATCCAGTGTACGGTATTTTCCATTGGTCGAGCATTTGCTGTACTTTGCCATCTTCACCGAAGTCTCCGTGTAAAGCATTGAAAACCACATCAACAGAATTGAAAATATGATTCATACTTACAGGCTTGCCATTCATATGCCAAACACCATCCTTATCGATAAGAATGTCTATCGGCTTGTATTTTGTGTTTAATTTATCTCCTCTCAAATGAGAAAGTACATTACTGCCAGTCTTAAGTGACACTTCATACTCTCCACTTACTCCACCTCGTATAACTCCAACTTTAATCATAAATGTATTATATCAACAAATTTAGATATTTGAAATCAAATAATCTTAACTAAAAATAAAATATAAAAATAGTCTATGAAAAATGCCTTTCGCAGCGCGACGGCGCAAGAAGATCAAAATCTCAGCAGAGATTTATGTGTGCATTTTGAAGAGAGCTATTTTTTTATTTTATTTTTTAAAAAACTCTCCCCTCTCTTCTTTTTATGGAAAGCTATTGCAAATCTATGTGACTCTGAATTCGCCAAAAGAATTAAACTTTTATATTTTTTAATTATATTTTCATCTCCTATTATTGCCTTGGCTTTATGCTTATCATCTTTCACTACACCCACAACAGATATATCAAACTGATAACGATTTAAAACCATTTTGGCTACATTCACTTGTGCAGTACTTCCATCAACAACAACTAAACTAGGCAAACCCCACTCAGTATGCCTAAATCTTCTAGACATCACTTCTTCAAGTGCCCCTGTATCATTCGCATCTTTTTGTGTTCTTATTATAAATTTTTTATACTCATTTTTGTTTACTTCTCCATTTTCAATAACAGTCATTACTCCAACCATATTCTTACCTCCCATATGAGCGATATCATAAGCTTCAATCCTGTACTTAGGAGCTAAGCTCCTAAGTAAGTCCTCTTTTATCAAAGCCACATCATTTATATGATCAAGAGCAAAAATTCTCTTTTTTATTTCTCCTGCTTTTTCAAACTCTCTTTCTTTTGCAAAAAAGAGCATTTCTTTTTTAAGATTTAAAACTACACTTTTCTTTTTTCCTTCAAAAAATAATTTAAGATTTTTTATGTTTTTTTTATATTCGTGTTGCGAAACCAAAAAGTTCTTTTTCAAGCTGGTCTGGTCCTTTATCTTCCCTCCTCCGAGGACCCGAGAAAAAGAAGCTTCTTTTGAAGCAACTCCTATCTCAGGTACCAATCCTAACTGTACATAGAACTCTTTATTATTTTTTTTTATTGAATCATTATCAATGTAAGGGAAAATCCTACGAATTATCTTCATCGCTTCGCGAAGTTGTGACCCATTGGTGAAAGGGCCATACACTTTACTGTATTCTTTCTTATCAAGCCCCCTACCGCGGATAGTCATAACCTTAGGTATTTTATCCTTTGTAAAACAAACATAGTTAAAACTTTTATTATCTTTTTCTTTAGTATTATACTTAGGTTTATATTTTTTGATCAAATTTGCCTCGAGAATCAAGGCTTCAATGACACTGTCTGTCTCTTGCCAATCTACAGTATCAGACTTTACTGTCATGTCTAGTATATGAGTACCTCTAGTCACCATCACATCTTTAGAGAAGTAACTTTTTACACGATCTCGCAAAGAAGTAGCCTTGCCTATATAAAGAATTTTATCTTCTTTTTTAAAGAAGTAAACACCCGGTTTATCGGGTAGTCCTATTTTTTTTAGATTCTTAATATTCATAAAATCTATTTAATCTTCATCTGTCTAGAATATAGCTTAACTAAAGAAATAAAATTTTTATTTCTTTCTTAATACTTTTTTCAAATACTTTCCAGTATAACTTCCAGGAGTATTCGCAACTTCTTCAGGCGTTCCCTTTGCGACTATTTTGCCACCATTAAATCCCCCTTCAGGTCCTATATCGATAAGATAATCCGAACATTTAATTATATCCATATTGTGTTCGATAAGTATCACACTATTCCCCTTATTTACAAGTCTATTTAAAACTTCAAGTAGTTTAGATACGTCATCATAGTGCAACCCAACAGTTGGCTCATCAAGAAGATAAATTGTTTTCTCTTCATACGGTCTGAAAAGTTCTGAAGAAATTTTTACACGTTGAGCCTCACCTCCAGAAAGTGTAGTAGCAGATTGGCCAAGTCTCACATAACCAAGACCTACATCTATAAGAGTTTTCATCCGATCATATATAGCAGGTATTCCTTCAAAGAAAGTAAAAGCTTCTTCAACTGTCATTTGCAAAACTTCATAAATATTTCTCTTTTTATATTTTACAGTCAGTGTTTCCTTGTCAAATCTTTTACCATTACAAACATCACAAGTTACATAAACTGTGGGTAAGAAATGCATTTCAACAGCAACTTCTCCGTTACCTTCACATGCCTCACAGCGTCCACCCTTAACATTAAAAGAAAATCTATTTGCTTTCCATCCACGAAGTCTAGCATCTTCACTTAAAGCAAACATATCTCTTATGTGAGTAAAAGCTCCAGTATACGTAGCAATGTTTGACCTGGGAGTACGGCCAATCGGAGACTGATCTATCAGGACAACACGAGATGCATATTCTGTTCCTGTGATAGAAGCGCAGTTGAAGATTGTCGCTGTTCGGAACTTTCTTTCGTATCTTGCTTGTAAGTTCTTATGTAAAATCTCATACATAAAAGAACTTTTGCCACTACCTGAAACTCCAGTAATAGTTACGAGCTTACCCAAAGGAATCTCGGCATTTAAATTATTTATATTGAAAACTTTTCCACCGATTATCTTTATCGTCCCCTTATCACTATTCCTTCTTTTCTCTGGAATCTCTATCTTTTCTTCACCTCGAAGATAAGCTAAAGTTCTAGACTTAGATGTGTTCTTAGGCGCATCAAGTAGTGTCTGCAAATAATCTGAAACCATAACTTCTCCACCATGAACTCCAGCTTTAGGACCTATATCTACAATATAGTCCGATGCAAATATCGTATCTTCATCGTGTTCGACTATTATGATGGTGTTGCCTAAATCACGTAGATTCTCTAGTGTTTTAATGAGCTTATCATTATCTCTTTGATGTAAGCCTATTGTTGGTTCATCGAGAACATATAAAGCGCCAACAAGTCTTGATCCTAGCTGAGATGCCAGACGAATTCTCTGAGCTTCTCCACCAGAAAGAGTGTTTGCTTTTCTATTTAAAGATAGGTAGTCAAGTCCGACATTTAATAAAAACTGAAGTCTGGCTTCAATTTCGTTTATTATAACTTTTGATATTTCTTTCTCTTGTTCATTTAGCTCCAACTCAATAAAGAAATCTGCCACACTTTGAATCGATAGGCTCGTTACATCTACTATATTTAACTTCTCATATATTAGATTCACATTCTCAATTTTTTTATCTTTTGAATCCAAGTTAGATCTAGGAGAGCCCAAGAAAACATTCAAGGCTTCAGGTCTTAGTCTTTTGCCTTTGCAATCCTCGCATGGATCCAATCCTCCGAAATATTTTGTTCCTAATCCATTACAAGTTGGACATGCGCCATAGGGAGAATTGAAGGAAAATAATCTAGGTTCAACTTCAGGAAATGAAAATCCATCACGAGCACAAGCAAACTTTGAGGAAAGAGTAAATTCATCATCTGCAATTTTGATTATAACAAGACCTTCTGATTCTATAAGGGCTCGCTCTATGGATTCAGATAATCTCATACGGGAATCATCTTTATTATCACGAAATTCATGCAATTGGAATGAATCAACAAGCACATCAATATCATGAACTTTTGTCTTTGCCATATCAATACGCTCGCGAAGATTTTTCATTTGACCATCGAGACGAACTTTTGCAAAGCCTTTATTTAGTAAATCATAAAGGAGTTGATAATATTCACCTTTTCTTCCTCGTATGACAGGAGAGAAGATTGAAACTGGTGTCTCATCCCATTCAACTCCCATAACTTTCTTCTTTTTAGAAGGAAGATTAGAAACACCAATTTTTTCTAATGCAAAATTCATGATCTCTTCGTTGGAAAGTTTCTTTATTTCATCTCCACAAACTGGACAGTGAGGCCTGCCAACACGAGCATAAAGAACACGAAGATAATCATATATCTCTGTAATTGTCGCCACTGTCGAGCGAGGATTGTTTGAGCGTGATTTCTGATCGATAGAGATGGCTGGTGAAAGACCTGTAATCTCATCAACATCTGGCTTTGGCATTTGATTTAAGAATTGACGAGCATAAGCAGACAGTGACTCAACATAGCGACGCTGACCTTCAGCAAAGATAGTATCAAAAGCAAGTGATGACTTACCAGAGCCAGACATCCCAGTAATCACAACCATTTTATTTCGTGGCATTTCTAAAGAAATATTCTTAAGATTATGTGTACGAGCACCTTTGATTATTATTTTGTCTTGATTTTTATTATTCATTTTCTTGTATTTCGAAACGAAGTAAATTATTTTATAAAAAAACGTCTGGCCCCTTGTCCTCCCTCCTCCGAGGACTTTTTTTAGAATATAATTTACGTAGTTTTTATCTAAAAACATAATGACACCCCGCATCTGACATAGAGGGGGTATATCGATATTTAAATGTAACTAAATAATAGCACGACAAACTAAACTTGACAAATTTTAAAAAAGAGCTAATATACAAATAAAACGGGGTATGGACACATTGTTCTGGTATTTTTGGTCTTAAAAAACCAAACTTGGTAGGTTCGACTCCTGCTACCCCGACGTATATTTTAATACATTTAGTACCTTGTTTTCTCTAAATAGAGGTAAAGGATTTCATACTCTCCTTTACCTCACAATCAAACGTCTCACAATCTTCGGAAAGTGAGGCGTTTTTATTTTTCCATTTTATTTTTTAGCACCACAATCCCATCAAGAAGAATAGCAGTGGTTTCAAAATCTAACATATAAAAATTGTAGATTAACCTATTGCTGTAAAAATTCCCATATGGGAATTTTTACAGCAATAACTAATTCCTCTATTTTAGTTTAAAATACTTTTTTAATTTCAGATCATTATTAATATCAATTACAGTCATTACCTCTACATGCTTTGCTATTTTATAATACTCCGCCACAAAAAGTATTTCATCAGTACACGAATATGGATATATCCAAACACTTTTTTGAAATTTAACAAAACCAAGTTGCTTGAGTCTAAAACGTAATATATGTCGTATCTTTGCATATCGAATAGGTAAATCAAACATAACTACTCGCCATTTGCCATCCCATTTTGATGGGATAGATATCTTTATAAGATCAATCGCAAAAGATTTTAATTTTGTCTCCCCTTTTTTTGTAATACGAATTGTTGTCATTCCTTTATTATTTGGAATATATTCAATAAATTTACAACGATGAAGATTTGTTACAGCATTTGAGATTTGTCTATTTTTATAATTCTCTTTTTTATCAAATGTACGAAAAATTTGTACTGCGTTACCCATAGCTCCTGCTCCAATAACAACAAATGGAAGTGCTGAAACTGCAATAACACAAAGTGTTATTTTTGTAATATTGGCTTTGGTTGTTCCAGAATCTAAAAAATCTTTAAATAATTCAATATCATTACTACTAATCATATGCTGTATATTTTACCATATGGGAATTTTTACAGCAAATAAAAAATCTCAAAATTTATTTTAAATTATTTTCCTTTTGATTTTTAATAATTTTAGGAAATCCAATATAAGATTTTATATTTTTGACACCCGAAATTGTCAGAGCTATTGATCTCATACATCCATCATCAATATCTCCTTTCATTTGTCTTTTTAATCTTCTTCTCCCATTAGTTCCAACACCACCCTTAAATAATATGGGAAATAAGTATTTCTCTTTTTGCAAATCATTAACATTTGTTTTTAAAATATTTTCTATCGTATGTCCAGCTCGTTTTTTAATCATTTTTGGATTATTAATTAAAGCATTCTTAACTTTTATAGAAGTTTCTTTTAGCGAACCATTTGTATAGTCTAAAGGTAAACCTCCTGCTCTTCTCCAAACACCTACTTCTTTAGTAGAAAATTCTCCCATATACCAATCACAACGATTATATGAATTTAATCTCTCATTTAATTTATTTTTATTCTTCTTTCCATTGAAAATAAAAACATCCAACTCATCCTCAGTAAATTTAGAAACTTTAATTTTTGTTTTTTTAAGTTTTTTCTGAAAATCATTATTAGAAATTAGACCTAAGTATGACCTGTTTCCTTTTTGTAAACGAATAAGCTGAGATACAACAAAACATCTTTTAACCTCAATTGTATTAACTTTTTTAATTTTCTTCATAAAAAATTATGATTTATTTTTTAATACTATTATCTCATCCCTCAAAATCGCGGCAGTTTCGAAATCGAGTTCTTTGACGGCTTTGTTCATCTCTTTTTCTTTTATTTGTATTATTTTTTCATAAACTTTTTTATTTCGATCATCATCTGAAAGCATTATATTTTTAAGAGAATCTGACTCAGTCTTGCCTTTATTACTCTTATCTTTTGCAAAAGCTTTTTTAAATATTTCAACATCAAGTCCAAGCTCTGCCTTTACTGCCTTCTCATGCTTATTCTCGAGTTCTTCGGTAATATCTTTGATCTTTTTAAGGATTGTTTTTGGGGTAATACCATGCTTTGCATTGTAAGCAACCTGAATAGCACGCCGACGACTAGTCTCGCCTATCGCCCTCTCAAGTGAACCAGTCATAATATCAGCATAAAGTATCACTCTACCTTCTACATTTCTCGCTGCACGGCCTATGGTTTGAATAAGAGCAGTTTCTGAACGAAGGAAGCCTTCCTTGTCTGCATCCAATATTCCGATCAGAGCAACTTCGGGTAAATCAAGACCCTCACGGAGCAAGTTCACTCCAACAAGAATATCTATATCCCCACGTCGGAATTGTGTAAGTATTTGAATTCTCTCTATTGTTTTTATCTCACTATGTAAGTATTCTGCTTTGATTCCTTTATCTTTTAGATATATTGATAGGTCTTCTGCCATCCTTTTTGTGAGAGTTGTAGCTAAAACTCTAAAACCTTTTTTAATAGTTTTTTCTGCTTCTATTATAAAATCTTGAATTTGACCAGGGTAATTTTGATGAAGCAAAAGAGAAGTTTTTTGTGATGGTCTGGCCCCTTTTTCTCCCTCCTCCGAGGACCTCACAAAAGACTTCTCTTTTGTGGAATCAAAAATAGAAGAAGAAACTGGACGAACAATAACTTCTGGATCTATCAATCCAGTAGGACGTATTATTTGCTCTACTATTTGATTGCTATCTGCCCTCTCTTCTTTGCCTGGAGTTGCAGAAACATAAACAACTTGTCCTATTCTTTTTTCAAATTCATCTCTTTTTAATGGTCTATTATCAGCAGCTGATGGAAGTCGAAAACCGAAATCAATCAAAGTTTTCTTACGTGAAGAATCACCAGCAAACATCCCACCAAGCTGAGGAAGTGTTACGTGTGATTCATCTATAATAGTAAGAAAATCAGAACGGAAATATTCAAGAAGTGTATCAGGAGCCTCACCAGGTTTTTTGCCTGACATATGACGAGAGTAATTTTCAATACCATTACAATATCCAATCTCACGAATCATAGCCAAATCATAAGTGGTTCGTCTTTTAATTCTCTCTGCTTCTAGTAACTTCCCTTCTTTTTCAAATTTCTTTAGTTGAATGGAAAGTTCAGCTTTAATATTTTTAATAGCTGTATCCATCATTTTTTTATCTGTTATAAAATGTTTAGTGGGAAAAAGGAAAATACTTTCTTCTTCTTTTATTATATGAGAAGAAACTGGATCAACTTTTGCGATGCGAGAGATAACTCCACCTTCAAATTCTATTTGATAAACAAAAGTTTCAGATACAGGCATAACTTCTATTTTGTGACCAATAGAGCGAAATGTCCCTGATGATAAATCTGCATTTGTTCTCTCAAAATGAACTTCAATCAATTTCTTCATCAAAGATATTCTATCTATTTTCATTCCACTTTCAATCTTGAGATTTACTTTTTCATATTCCAGAGGGCTACCAAGTCCATAAATACAAGAGACAGATGCGACAATTATCACATCTTGTCTTGTGAGAAGTGACTGCGTACTTGCGTGGCGAAGTCTATCTATCTCTTTATTTATCTGAGCATCCTTTTCGATATAAGTATCTGAAGCTGGCATGTATGCTTCTGGTTGATAATAGTCATAATATGATACAAAATAGTGAACTGCAGCATCAGGAAAAAATTCACGAAACTACTGAGCAAGCTGAGCGGCTAG
>JBBSBU010000010.1:0-8859 GCA_038250975.1 Minisyncoccia bacterium | reverse complement strand
GAAAACAGGCACAGGAGTAAATAATTTACTTGAAGAAATCGTCAGAAAAATTCCGCCTCCTAAACACCCCAAAGAAATTATTTCTACAGATGGAGCACGTGCTTTGGTTTTTGATTTTAAGTATGATAATCACAGAGGTGTCATAGTTTATATACGCGTGGTTGATGGTGAATTTAAAAAAGGTGAGTCATTACTCTTTGCTGTTTCTTCGGAAAAGTTTATAAGTCTTGAAGTCGGTACTTTTTCACCAGAAGAGAAACCTCAAGAGAAAATATCAACAGGAGAGATAGGGTATATAGTTACGGGGATTAAAAAGCCAGGCATCGCTTCCGTTGGTGACACGATAACTTATGCAAAGAGACCAGCTAAAGCGCTTCCTGGATACATGAATCCAAATCCTGTTGTGTGGGCGTCTGTTTACCCTGAAAGTCAGGATGATTTTCCAAATCTGAAACAAGCCCTTGGACGCTTGAGATTGTCTGATTCATCATTTTCTTACGAAGAAGAATCATCTGGCACTTTGGGTCGTGGTTTTAGGTGCGGTTTTTTAGGAATGCTGCATCTGGAAATAATTGCAGAGAGATTAAATAGAGAATTTGATTTGGAGCTTATCGTCACAATGCCATCCATAACTTACAAGGTTAAGCTTCGTAACGGCAAAGAAGAGGTTATTTATTCGCCACACTTGTTTCCTGATGATGGTAATATTTTAGAGGTTTTTGAACCATGGGTAAATGTAAAGATAATTACACCTTCCATTTACTCAAGTTCTCTAATGCCATTTTTGTATGACCATGAAGGGATTGTAAAACTTGCTGTAAATTTTGGAGATAATAGATCTTCTATTGATTTAGAAATGCCATTAAGAGAGTTGATGCGAAACTTTTTTGATGACATGAAAAGTATTACATCTGGGTATGCTTCTATCTCTTATGAGATTGGAGAGTATAAGTCTGCTGATGTTGTTAGAATGGATATCATTTTAGCAAATGAAGTGATGCCTGCTTTTTGTCGAGTTGTATCACGTCGAAGAGTTGAAGAAGAGTCTAAGTATCAAGTAGAGAAATTACAGAAAATAATTCCTAGACAACAATTTGCTTTTAAGATACAAGCGAAAGCACTTGGAAGGATAATTTCATCTGAAGCAGTTTCGGCCTTCAGAAAGGATGTGCTAATGCATGGAAGTAAGGTTGTCGGGGGAGGAGATATAAGTCGAAAAAAGAAGCTCCTTGAAAAGCAAAAGAAGGGTAAAAAACGACAGCAGGCAGGTGCAAAAATAAACATCTCTCACGAGGTGTTCTTAAAGATGATGCGTAGTAGTAACGATAAGTAGTTATTTTTACTTGAATAGTACGGGCATATAAAGCAAAATCATACTTATTATCATTAGTATAGAAATTACCCCAAATATTCTTTCGATTTTCTTCTTATTTTTTTGGTTGAAAAACATGTTATAATAATAGCACTATTTATGTCTGAATTCAATAGAAAAAAAACTGATAGTTTCTGGTACTCACCATTTGTCATTTTGATACTTTTTTGCTTTTTAATTTTGTTTGCATATAATATTGTTGGTCTGGTTGAAAAGGAAAGGGAAACTACAAAGAAAAAGGATATAATTCTTTCAAATATAGAGGTTTTAAATAAAAGAGAGCAATCTTTGTCGTCTGATATTGAAAAACTTAAAACAGAAGAAGGTGTTGAAGAAACAATCAGAGACAAGTATCAGGTCGTCAAAGAAGGAGAAAAGATGGTTGTAATTGTTGACCAGGATAAAGAAGAAAAATCTCTTCAGCCTGAAGAAGTAGTTAATCATAGTTTTTGGGGTTGGGTTAAAAGGAATTTCAAATTATAAATGTGATAGTAGTTTAGATATTGGTATAAAATGCGGGATTAGTTTAGTGGTAGGACGCGACCTTCCCAAGGTTGAGTCACGGGTTCGATTCCCGTATCCCGCACAAATAAAAAGCTTACTATAAGCTTTTTATTTGTGCGGGATAGCAAGAGAACTGCTTCTCTTGCGTACGGAAATCGAAAACCTTTTCCGTGTTAGCTTGCGAACGGAAAAGGTGTACTGAATCTGTAAGATTCGATAAATGTACTCATGTTCCCGTATCCCGCACATTTGACGTCATTGTAGTTTTATTGACTTATACATACTTCGTGTCAATATGTTGCATTATCTACGACTGTGGTATGATAGACAAAGAGGAGTATTATTAATTAATAAAATAAATTGCGTCGCACCTATCTGGTGATTCAACATATATTAATCAGTAGATTTGGAGCTTAGCAATTTCACAAAACCACATGAGTAAAGTTACAATATACAGTACGCCAACGTGTCATTTTTGTCACATGGCTAAAGATTTCTTTAATGAAAAGAAAGTAGAATTCGAAGACTTCAACGTAGCAGAAGATTTAGAGAAGCGGAAAGAAATGGTTGATAAGAGTGGTCAGATGGGAGTACCTGTGATTCTAATTGAAGATCAGATAATTGTTGGTTTCAATAAGCCTAAAATCGTAGAATTATTAGGAATAAAAGAGTAGTTTTTTGTAAAAGAATAAGGTATTATAAAAACATCCTAACATATTAGGATGTTTTTATATAAAATTGCCCCCGTAGTTCAATGGATAGAACAGTTCCGTCCTAAGGAATAGATGCACGTTCGATTCGTACCGGGGGCACCTTTTATTTTTTGTAATAATATGATAAAGTATAAATAATGGACGAAGAGACAAAAAAGCTTTTGAGTGATGATTACACCTTAAATAAGGAGAATAATGAGATGCTTCGTAAATTGGTTGCTTTCCAGAAATGGAATCAAGTTTACAAAATTGTCTATTGGTCTATTATTATTCTTTCTGCAATTGGGGCATTTTATTTTATTAAACCTATGTTAAGTAATTTGATTAGTGTTTATACAGGTGGAGCAGGGGATTCAAAGGTTAATAGTTTTAGTGACTTTAAGAATTTAGGAAGTAAAAGTGATGTTCAGGATTTAATTAATTCTTTGAATGGAAACTAGTTTTAATGATTAAATGTTGCTTTTATGAAGTATTGAAAGTTTTATAGTTAAGAATTAGATTTTGTGAGATATGCTGTCTTGGTGGGAAAAGCACCAACATGAAGTATTGAAAGTTTTATAGTTAAGAATTAGATTTGCCGAGATAGCTCAGTTGGTAGAGCGCTCCCCTGAAGAGGGATAGGTCCCCAGTTCAAATCTGGGTCTCGGCACCACACTGAGTTTTATTTTTTAAATTATGGAAAATTTTAAATCAATATTATTCTCAATCGTTATATTTGCAATTTTGATGCTTGCTATTTTTTGGGCATTTAGAACTATTGAATCTGGTAGTGGTCATATAGATAATCAGCAATTCAAAGAGTTGGAGAGTAAAAATAATGAATTAGAGAAAGAAGTTGCCGATCTTAAGAGTCAAATCAACTCTCTAATTAAAGAAAAAGAATTAACCTTATCTTCGAGCAATGATGCTCAACTGCCAGAAGTCACCATTCCTACACAAGAGGCAATTAAGCCTGTTGAACAAAAGCCAGTAGTTGCTGTTTTGAAGTATCAAAGTTTAATAAATGAATTACAGAAAATAGTAAATAGTAAAATAATTTTAAAGAAAGGTTCCCAAGGAATAATGGTAGGGTCAATACAAAAGTTTTTTAATATATACAATAAAACTTCTTTAAAAATTGACAACGATTACGGTGTTAGTACAGTCACAACAATTACCAATTTTCAGAAAGACCAAGGTATAGCCGTCAGCGGGGACGCAGGTGTTACTACTATTTCAAAGATGATAGATTGGCTGAAGAAGCAATAATTTAAACACTAAAAATAAATCCTCTACAAAGTAGAGGATTTATTTTTAGTGTTATTTAGATTGATTTTACTTTTAGCTTTGTTTCTTTATTTTTATCAATTTTAGGAAGTCTTATTATAAGAAGACCATGCTTTTCAATAGCTTCTGCTTCTTCTGGATTAACTTCATCTGGAAGAGAGATAGTTCTTGAAAACGACCCCCAGTATAACTCCTGAACAAAATAATTTTCTTGATTAATTGATTGATTTTCTTCTCTTTTACCACGAATCGTTATTGTATCGCGAGTAATATTTATGTTTAGATTATCAGGATGGACTCCAGCTATCATAGTTTGAACTATGATCTCACTTTGTGTTTGATACAAATCGACAGTGAGCTCAGCTTCTTGTTCTTCTTCCCATCCTGAATCTTTTTCTTTATCTCCTAATCCTTCGACATCTCTACCGCTTAAGTTTATTTTCTTAGATGCATCAGAATTTGAATCATTTGATTCTTCCTCATTATCATCTAAACGTATACTGCCAGTAAGGCGTTCTAAAAACGATCTCTTTTTCATCATAAATAATTTATGAGACTGGATTAGTTTCCACTCTCATTCTTTTTAATTTCTCAAATATAAGAATATTAATAATCGCGACGACCCAAAGGAAACCAAACACAGAAATAAAATTCTCACCGCTTCCTTTCATTATAAAAAAATTAAAGACACTATGCAAGGTAATTGCACAGGATATTCCGACCAAGAAATAAACTATTCTAAATTTTTGTATATAGAAAGCCAAACCGAGAGCACTTCCTATCATTGCACTTGAGATTGCGTGGAGTAAGGTAGAACCTAGAAAGCGTAAGTTGCCGGTAATCATACCTACTATGCTATCGTTTGTGCTAAGAGGCTTTATAAGATAGAGCACATTCTCAAAAGCAGCAAATCCGAGAGCTGTGGTTATGAAATACATAGGGTAGTCTATTGGTTTACGTATTATATTGTTTCCAAAAATTATGAAAGATACGCCTACAAGCTTGAGTATCTCTTCTGTTCCGGCCCATATAATAATCTGTAGTGTATTACCATGAATGAAACTCATTGAGAATTTCTCCATCCACATTGCAACGATAACCATTATTCCACCCAAGATGAAAGTTATAATTATAAGACCCATTGGTTCTGGTTCATCTCTATCTTCTTCATACAACCAAAACCAAAGCCACAATATAGCAGGTAGTGCACCTCCTAGTATTGCATATATTATTGTCATGGGTTCTGTTTGCATTTATTTATATAGGCCACTTTCCAACCATTAGTAATTTTTTGTTTTCTATTGGCATCATACTCCAAATCTCCTCTGTGACGAAAGGCATGAAAGGGTGAAGGATTTTTAGGATGTCCACAAGAGTATTCATTAAGAATTGTTTTCTTGATAATACTTCTTCTTTTGTTCCTTTTTCAAATATGTCCTTACTTTCTTCTAGGATAATATCAGCAAAACGAGTCCAAGTATACTGGTATATTTTATCACCGACAAGGTAGAACTTATAATCTTCCATTTCTTTTGTTATTTCTGTAAGTAGGTTGTATTTTTCTTCTATTAAAGTTTTATCTTTTTCCGAGTAACTATTAAAGGTTACATCATAATTTATTCCCTCAGTACTACTTAAAACAAAGCGAGTTATATTCCAAAGTTTATTAGCATAATTCTTATATGCTCGTATTTTATCTTCAGACATTTTACTGTCATTCCCCGGACCTGTTCCTATAATTAAAGACATCCTTACTGAGTCTGTACCATATTTTTGTGTTAACTCTAAAGGATCAAGAGAATTACCGAGTGATTTACTCATTTTTCTTCCTTGACTATCCCTGACAAGTCCATGCAAATAAACAGTTTTGAAAGGGACAACTCCTAATATATAAGTACTCATGAGTATCATGCGAGCAACCCAGAAGAATATGATATCTGACCCAGTCTCAAGCATGCTAGTAGGGTGGTAAGTATTGAAGTCTGGCGATTCCAAGTCTGGCCAGCCAAGTGTTGAGAAAGTCCAAAGACCTGAAGAAAACCACGTGTCGAGGGTATCAGGATCTTGACTCCAGCCTTCTTCTTTGGGTTCTTCTATTCCACAATATATTTCATTTCCTTTATACCAGACTGGGATACGATGCCCGTACCATATTTGGCGAGAAATACACCAGTCTCGAAGATTTTCAATCCAGTTATAGTAAACTCTTTCAAATCTTTCTGGGATAATATTTATATTTTTACTCTGTACTGCTTCAAGCATTAGCTCCTTAAGAGTTTTGTTATCTCTGTCTTTGATTTTTTTATTTACGTCTATAAACCATTGAAGTTTGGGTAGTGGTTCTATAATACCTCCTGTTCGTTCTGCAGTAGAAATATTTTGGCTAACCTCTTCTTCTTTTTCTAATAATCCTTCTTTTTGTAACCATTCTACTATTACTTCTCGGGCCTCAATTGTTTTCTTGTTTAAAATTCTTTCATCACCAACAGTCATTTTGGCAAATTCATTTATAACTTGTTTAGTTGGAAGACTGTGTCTACTTGCAATTTCTGAGTCTATTTGTGAGTGTGCAGGAGTCACTCCTAATGCACCTGTTCCAAATTCTTTCTCGACAGCTTCATCTGCTATTACTTTTATACTAAGTGGTACTCCGCAGAAGTCTTCTATTTCATAAGTTTTTCCTACGTAGTCTTTATATCTTTCATCTGTCGGATTTACCGCAACTGCCACATCCCCAACTTTTGTTTCAGGACGCGTTGTTGAAATACTAATAGGGAAGTTCTTACTATATTTAAATGTGTAGAATTTTGCTTTTCTTTCTTCGTAAACTATCTCATAATAAGAAATAACTGTTTGGCCGTTTGGGTCCCAGTTGACAATTCTATGTCCTCGATATATAAGTCCATCATCATACATTTTCTTAAATGCAGTACGAACAGCGAAATTCCTTTTGTCGTCAAGAGTAAAAGCTTCACGAGACCAGTCAAGAGAAGCGCCCATCTTTTTAGCTTGAGTTACTATCGTATCATGTGATTCTTGAGCAAATTTCTCAACCTTTTTTAAAAATTCTTCACGACCTAAATCAGCTTTCCTTTTACCTTCTTCTTTTTCTAATATTTTCTCTACTTTTGATTGAGTGGCTATAGCCGCATGGTCTGTACCAGGTAGCCAAAGTGTACGCTTTCCTTGCATGCGAGCAAAACGAGTCATAATATCTTCTATCGTGAGAGTTGCAGCATGACCCAAGTGTAGAGTTCCTGTAACATTTGGAGGAGGAAGAACCATCGAGAATGTTTCTGCATCTTTATCTGCTATCCCTTTCTCAATACAAACATCTGGATTGAAAAATCCACTTTCTTCCCAGAGTTTATAAATACGGTCTTCAGTTTCCTTTGGGTTATATGGTTTTAATAGTTTTGGGTTTATGTTTGGTTCCTGCATATATAAAATATAGCATTTTTTATACGTAATTAAAACAGTCTTTTTACAAACTCAAATTTCCTTGAGCTTTTATGGAGTTTATATTTTTTGCAATTTTTTTGTTTTGATATTGGTAGTATCCAGCTATGGCTATCATGAGAGCATTGTCTCCGGTCAAAGCACGAGAGGGGAAATACACTTTTAAGTCTTTAAATCTAGTGAAGTCCGACTTCGCTAGATTTTTAATTTCTAGACCCATTTGCTTTTGGAGATAAGAGTTGGCAGATACACCTCCTCCGACTATAAGAGTTTTTATTTTGTATTCTTTAATTGCCTTGATTGTTTTATGAACAAGAGTTTCTACCACAGCATTTTCAAATTCACATGCAATCTTTTGTTTTATATTTATATCTTCTAGTATATTAGGATTTTTTTCTTTTAAATCTCGTATTAGATAAAGTACGGCTGTTTTAAGCCCAGAGAAAGAGAAGTCATAATCTTTTGTATATATCATAGGACGGGGAAACGAAATGACGGGGAAAGGACCATCCTTTGGGGCTTCTTTAAGGACGGTCCTTAAGGAGTCATTTCGTTCAATATTTGCAAGTTTTGATATCTCTGGTCCGCCAGGGTATGGAAGTCCGAGCATTCGAGCGACTTTATCAAATGCTTCACCAGCTGCATCATCTCTTGTTTGTCCTATTTTTTTGTACTTCATCCAATCTTTAACAAGGACAAGCTCTGTATGTCCACCGGAAACAAGAAGTGAAAGCATTGGGAATAATTCTTTTTTATTCTCAACTATAAAAGTTTTACTCTCTTTTGGAAAAATAGAGAAGACATGACCTTCCATATGGTTTACTGGCACTATAGGTATATTCCAGTATGTACTTAGTGCCTTTGCAAAACTTATTCCCACCCATAAAGCTGGCTCAAGACCAGGACCTGTTGTTACAGCTATTGCATCTATGTCTGGTTTCTTTATTTGAGACATTATTTTTTTCCATCTCTCCTGAATCCCTTGCTCTCTGTCTAAGATTTTCTCAATTTTTTTTTCTAGCTTATTGTTATATATGACTATCTTATTTAATTTGTATAGTTTTGCCTCTTTTAAAGCTTTCTCTAGTACACCTAATATATTCTTTCCATGTTCACGTTTTGCCATCATGGGGAAAACACCACCATATTCTCTGTGTAGCTCTATCTGTGAAGAAATCTCATTTCCAAGTGTTTTAAATTTTACCTTATTTGCCTTAGTCTTTATGGAAGTTGAATTTTTTACTTTTGTGACTTCAACTATTGCTATTGCTGTCTCGTCGCACGATGTTTCTATTGCTAATATTTTCATTTTATATTACTTAGGAGCTAAGCTCCTAAGTGGCTACGTGTCATTATTATTTAATAAAGATACTATATCATAAGGGTTTTTGTTTGACCATGGTTTATGGTAGAATAAATAAATGGAAAAGAAATTTACTGAACAAAAAAGGTTTTCACTGGTAGCTAGAATTAGAAGTACCACTAATGCTTGGCGAGGATTGGTGATATTTTTAAAAACGACTCATAATTCTTGGGTGCATATAT
>JBBSBU010000009.1:0-8977 GCA_038250975.1 Minisyncoccia bacterium | reverse complement strand
GAGTCCATAAGTAGACTTGCAAAGTTTTCTGGTGCAGATGTGAAAATTATTTCTTTTCCTTCTGATATTTCCTTAGGTATCGCAAAAGCTATTTTTATAATTTTAGAAAAATATGTTGTTGGCGAGCAGGTTTATAAACCAAGTGATATTGTTTTACTTGGAGATGCTTATGTGGAAGGTATAAAAAGATATGATGAAGATGAAAGCATGCATGCTCGTGTTAAAGAGATTGCGGATAATTTGTTCCTAAATAATAAATCCATAGAACTTGATGTCTATAATGATTGTAAAAAGTTTAATATGGATTATTTTGAGTATATAACGGGAACTCTTGGTTCTAAGTTTGATGGGTATATATTTGAAAGTGAAGCCGGAGTTGTGGGTAAAGAAATTGTTCTAGAAAATACACCTAAGATATTTACTAAAAGTGAAGGAGCTATCGTATATATTCCAGAAGAATCAAAGAAGTATATAAATACGGCTGTTTTCATAAATAGCCAAGGTAACCCTACTTATGAGGCAAAAGATTTAGGTCTTTTGAAGATTAAATTTGAAAAATATAACCCAGATATTTCTATCTTTGTTACTGATCATCAACAAATCTCTCATTTTGATGTTGTGTTAGATGCAGCTGAAAAAATAAATAAAAATTGGTCAGAGAAAAGTGTGCATCGTACTCATGGGCGGATGACTTTCAAGGGGCAGAAAATGTCTTCACGTTTAGGAGGCGTTCCTCTTGCGAAAGATATTTTAGATTTGATTATTGAAGATGTGAAAGAAAAATCAAAAGACTTAAATGAAAAAGATTGTAATAAGGTGGCTATATCTGCTCTGAAGTTTACAATCCTTCGCGCGATGGCCGGCAAGAATATAAATTTTGATCCAGAAACATCACTATCTTTTGAGGGTGATTCTGGTCCATATATGCAGTATAGTATAGTACGCGCGAATTCTGTTTTAGACAAAGCAAATAATCTTGGTTATAAAGTTGATAAATATATCTCTTCAGATAACACAGAAACAGATTTTGAGAAAATGATTTGTCGATTCCCTTATATAGTAAATCGATCTATTGAGGAATGGGCACCTCATCATATGGTAGGGTACTTGTTAGAACTTGCTCGCATGTTTAATAGTTGGTATGGAAATACAAAACTCATAGATGAAGAGAATGAAGACATGTTATACAACATAGTAATAACTAAAGCCTTTGCAGAGACAATGAAAAATGGTCTTTATTTGCTCGGTATTGAAACCCCAGAAAAAATGTAAGTATAATTAACTAGATAGGGGTCGAAGCCCTATCTGGAAGATATTTTGAAGTAAAAAGCCCTCTTGTCGTAAAATAACAAGAGAGCTTAATGGTACTCTAACTTTTGTGTTAAAGTTGACCTTTTACCTAGTACTAAGATGTTTCAATTCCTAGGTTTTTTTGATCCGCAGAATCAGCTGCCCGATGATAACGTTGACAAGACTCTTTTTTCCGGAAATGTGCGATCTGTTAAATATTAAACTATATTCTATTTTCTTGCAAATTTATATTTTAATGTTATTATTTATATATATGCAGTGAAGAGGTTATCACCTTGGAGCATTGGGAAGAAATGTGCAAAGTAGTTTAGTAATGGTTGGCAAAGCCCGCCTTCGCTAAAGCTACCGCGGACACAGTAGAACCCTATAAATGAGTCTCGCGAGAGCGAGAGAAACAAAGGTGGTACCACGAGTAGAAACTCGTCCTTGTATAACAATATTTTTATTGTTGCACGTGGACGAGTTTTTTAATTTAAAATTTAAAAATAAAAACTTCACAAATTATATTCTAAAAAAAGTCCTCGGACGAGGGAGGACGAGGGGCCAGACATTTTTTTATAAAATAATTTGTTTCGTTTATTAAAAATTATTAATTTAATAAAAAACATATGAATGAAGAAATAAAAAAGTCAAAAAGTGCAGAGAGAGAAGAGGAAGTTCTAAATTTCTGGAAAGAGAATAAAGTTTTTGAGAAAAGTTTAGAAAAGGATTCACCAAGAGGAAACTATGTTTTTTATGATGGTCCACCATTTGCCACAGGAGTACCTCACTATGGACACATACTTGGCTCGACAGTTAAAGATGTTATTGGGCGTTATCAAACTATGAAAGGGTATCGAGTTCCTAGGCGTTGGGGTTGGGATTGTCATGGTTTACCTATAGAGAACATTGTTGAAAAAGATTTAAAAATATCTGGGAAGAAAGCCATTGAAGAGATAGGAATAGATAAGTTCGTAGAACATGCAAGAAGTAAGGTTCTCACTTACGTTTCAGATTGGGAAAAAACTATTGACCGTATGGGGAGATGGGTTGATTTTGATAATTCATATAAGACGATGGATAATACTTTCATTGAAAGTGTTTGGTGGGCACTCGGTGAACTAAATAATAAAGGATTACTTTATGAAGGAGTTCGTGTACTTGCGTATTGTACTCGCTGTGAGACACCAATAGCTAACTCTGAGATTGCAATGGATAACAGCTATAAAGATATAACTGATATTTCTGTGTATGTTAAATTTCAACTAAAAGATGAAGCAAATATTTATCTTCTAGCTTGGACTACTACACCTTGGACTCTTCCTGGGAATACTGCGATTGCAATAAATAAAGATATTATATATTTATATGTTTCAAATGAAGGAGTAAATGGAAAAGAAATTTTGATTTTAGCTAAAGAACAGTTTGAAAATTTAAAAAATAAATTTATAAATCCAGAAATTATTAAAGAAGTAAAGGGTGAAGAATTAGTTGGATTATCATATTTACCTATATTTGATTATTATAAAAATGCTGATTTACCAAATAAGGATAATATTTGGAAGGTTTGGCATGCAGATTTTGTAACAATAGATAAGGGTACTGGTATTGCGCATGAAGCTCCAGCTTTTGGTGAAGATGATATGGTTTTAGCAAAAGAAAATAATATTCCTTTTATTAAACACGTTGAAATAAATGGTGTATTTAGCAAAGAAGTAACTGATTTTACTGGTATAAAAGTAAAACCGAAAGACGATCATCAATCTACAGATGTTTTGATGATTAAATATTTAGCATATAATAATAAGCTTTTTGCGAAAGAAAAAATAATACACTCCTATCCACATTGTTATCGATGTGAGACACCTCTTATTTACTACGCGCTTCCTTCATGGTTTGTAAATATTCAAAAAGTAAAAGAAAAGTTGCTCGAAGATGCTAAATCTATAACATGGATTCCCTCACACTTAAAAGATGGACGTTTTAAAAACATAATGGAAGGAGCACCTGATTGGACTATATCTCGTAATAGATATTGGGCAAGTCCACTTCCATTTTGGAAATCTGAATCTGGTAAAATAATGTTTATTAATGGTATAGATGATTTAAAATCAAAAACAAAAAAATCAGGTAATAATTATATTGTTATGCGCCACGGTGAATCATAGAATAATATCACAAATACTGTAAGTATTGCTTATAATAACGAAGACCATCTGACAGAGAAAGGTAGAGAACAAGTAATATCTAGTGCCGAGAAATTAAAAAATGAAAAGATAGATATGATATTCTCTTCACCTTTTGCAAGAACAAGAGATACAAGTAATATAGTTGCTGAAGTCCTTGAAATAAATAAAGAAAATATACTTATCGACGATAGACTTCATGAAATGTCTGTACCTATGTATGAAGGTCAAAGTTGGAATGAGTATCATAAAGATTTCCCTACAACACCTGAGAGCTTCTATAAAGAAGAAGAAGGGAACGAATCATACAATGATATAAAGAAGAGAACGATGAGCTTTATCTATGATATGGAAAGTAAATATTCCGGAAAGAATATTTTGATAGTTACTCATGGTGGTCCGACTTGGCTTGTTATGGCTGGTGTAAATGGTTTTAATGCAGAAGAATCTTTAAAGATGGGGAATGATTTCGATTATTTTGATAATGCAGAATGGAGAAAATTAGATTTTGTTCCTCTTCCTCATAATCATAATTATGAACTTGACTTACATCGCCCATATATTGATTCGATTATTTTAGTAGACGAGAAAGGGGAAGAATATAAGAGAGTACCAGAAGTTATAGATTGTTGGTTTGAGTCAGGTTCTATGCCCTTTGCGCAGGACCACTTTCCGTTTGAAAACAAAGACTGGAAAGAGAAGAATTTCCCATCAGGATTTGTAGCTGAATATATAGCTCAGACTAGAACATGGTTTTATTATACGCATGCTATTTCTTCGATTTTATTTGGACAAGCTCCATTTGAAAATGTAGTGACTACAGGGACAATATTAGCAGAAGATGGACAGAAAATGTCTAAATCAAAAAATAATTTTCCTAATCCACTTATAATTGCAGATAAATATGGAGTTGATGCTTTGCGATTTTATTTACTCAGTTCTCCTCTTTTAAAAGGTGAAGATATAAATTTTTCAGAAAAGGGAGTAGGAGATGTTGCTAGTAAAATAATTGGTCGTTTTGATAATGTTTTGAATTTTTATGAATTATACCGAGATCGTGAGGTAGAAGATAAAGTATTTGAAGTTAAAGATAATATATTGGATAGATGGATAAAAGCAAGATTGTTACAGACAATAGAAGAAGTGAATAATGGATTAGATGCTTATGATCTCATACAAGCTACACGCCCATTTGATTTATTTATTGAAGATCTTTCTACTTGGTATCTACGTAGATCTAGAGATAGAATAAAAGATGGTGATAAAGAAGCAAAGCATACTCTTTATTTTGTTTTAAGATTTACTTCATATCTTTTTGCTCCCATTATGCCATTTATTGCTGAAGATACTTGGCAAAAGTTGAAAGTATCATCTGATGTAGAGAGTATACATCTAACAGATTTTTTTGATGGAATTGAAGTAAATGGTATAGATTATGAAATTTTGAAAGAAATGAAAGAAGCCCGTGATATTGTTACTTTGGGATTTGAAGCAAGACAAAAAGCAGGGATAAAAGTTAGACAGCCACTTACTACCTTGAAGGTTTTTAAAGTTAAAAAATTATCAAATGAATATATTGAAATACTTAAGGATGAATTGAATATTAAAAATATTGAATTCACAGAAGGAGAAGAAAAGAAAGTCGAGCTTGATACTTATATTACAGAAGAATTAAAACAAGAAGGTCATTTCCGCGCTCTTGTGCGTGCTATTCAAGATATGAGAAAAAAGAACGGCTTAAATCCAAATGATTTTGTAGGTATAGAAATTGAAACAGGAGTGGATGGTCAGGAATTAATAAATACTTTTATGGATGGACTGTTGAAATCTGTCGGAGCAAAAGAAATAAAAATAAAAGAGAACACTGGAGTTGTTGTGGTGATTGATGATTTGTCATTTAATATAAATATATCTTTATGGAGTTAAGATTTAAGGAGGAGATAGGATCATGGAATAAAATTGGATTTTTAAACCCACATGACTTGTCATCAGAATATATTGCCACACTTCCAGTTAGATATGGGACACGAGTTATTATTGTTGTTGGTGAAGACAAGATTGCAATAGTAAATATGAAGAATAAAAATCTTCATACTCTTATCGGTGGGAATATAGAGGATAATGAAAATATAGAGGAGGGGCTATTGCGGGAGTGTCTTGAAGAGTCGGGGTACACCATATCGGAGATTACTGTTCTTGGATACATAGAGCTCTGGAGAAAAAAGTATCGCAGATTTGTGTTTGGATTCATTGCTAAGGCTATTGGTACTCCTGCGCCTCTTAAATTAACAGAAGAAGAAAAAGAATCAGGTCACGAGGTAATGCTTTGCTCTATAGAAGAAGCAATAGATTTACTAGATGCAGATAATGACCCTTCGGATAATTTGACATCTATTCGATCCCTAATGTTACTAGAAGAAGCCAAAAAGCACATAAAAAGGCTTTAAAAATATATGAAGGAAAATAAAAAATTGATTATATTTGATTTTGATGGAGTACTAGTTAATACACTTCAGTTCTCTTTCTTTATACACAAAGAATTAAACAAAGATTTGACATGGGAAAAATTTCAAGATTTCTCTAATGGTAATTTTCACGATGGGATATTAAAGGAAGTAGAAAAAGGAGACTATATTATTCCTAGTAATTGGGGCGACTATTATGATGAAAATGTTATCAAACTCACTATTAGTGATGTTTTAAATAACACAATAAAAATTCTTTCAGAAGATAATATTCTGACTATAGTTTCTTCTTCAAGGGGAGTGTCTATATCTAAATTTTTAGTAAAAGAAGGATTAAAAGATTACTTTATGGATATTCTTGGGTCTGATGCACATCGAAGTAAGGTTTTTAAAATAAACTTAATCCTTAATAAATATAATATTAATCCTGATGATACTTTATTTATTACTGATTCACTTGGAGATATTTTAGAGGCAAATGAAACTAAAATAAAGTCTATCGGTGTCACTTGGGGAATACATAGTAAAAAAACTCTTGAAAAAGGGGATCCCATAGCTGTTATAGATGATCCTAGGGATTTGTTATTAAAAATACAAAACGTGTTAAAATAGAAATATGAAGAAAGTATTTATGGTTCATGGTTTTAGGGGTGTGCCTAATGGAGGTTGGAGACCTTGGTTAATGAGAGAATTAGCAAAGATAGACATCTATGCTTGCTCTCTTCCTATGCCAACTCCAGATGAACCAGTAATGAAAGAATGGACTAATACGATTTCAAATAATATAGGTGAGCCAAATGAAGAAATATTTCTAGTGGGACATTCTTTAGGAGTACCAGCAATCTTAAGATATTTAGAGACTCTGCAAACTAATCAAAGGATTGGAGGAGTTGTTTTGGTTTCAGGTGTAATTCATAAAATTCCAAAAGATATATATAAGAGTGTAAATAGTTTTTTAGAGATTCCATTTAATTTTGATAAGATCAAAAATGTTTGTAATAATTTCTCCATAATTCATGGAGATGATGACCCGAATGTTTCTTTTAAAGAAGCAGAAGAATTATCTCAAATATTTAATTGTAATTTAATTTCTATTCCGAACGGGAAACATTTGAACGGTTCGGCTGGCATATATGAACTTCCTGAGGTTCTAGAAGTTTTAAAGAAAATAATTTAAAAAAATGCACCACATTTATCACACACATGGGTTTATATTGAGTTCGAAGAATAAAGGCGAGGCGAATAAAATGCTCACTATTTATACGCGTGAGATGGGGCTTTTGAGGGGGATGGTTCAAGGTATAAGACTTAATAAATCAAAACTTCGTTTTACTTTGCAAGATTTTTCATACGCAAGCATTGATTTGGTTCGAGGTAAGGATGTATGGAGAATCACATCTGCTACAAATATCTCCACTTTTCCTTATGCTCGTTCTTCTAAAGAGTCAATTCTTTTTATTGCTCGTATTAGTAAATTACTCGAAAGATTATGCGATGGAGAAGAATCGAATGAAAGAATTTTTGATGATTTTATACAAGCTTTGTTTTTAATAGACGATGTTAGTATTCTAAATGAATCAAGAGAGGCCCTCGAGCTCCATCTTGTTCTTCGAGTCATGAATTCTCTAGGTTATATTGGAGAGTCAGAAATGTTAAAAGATTACTTGGGGGGAGAAATAGGAATAGAAAAAACAGAATTACTTCTAAAAGAGAAAAGGTCAATAATATCACATATAAACAAAGCTTTAAATGAGAGTCAACTTTAATAAATTTATGTTATAATAGAATCCATGTTAGAAAAAGAAAATGAGAGCAAAATTGAAAGTGTTAAACTCCGTTTGTATGAACCAGAAGATAGGGTTACTCATCGAAGTAAAGAAGGAGTTATTCATCCTGTAAGGTATAAAGTGGAGAATGAATGGAAGGATGAGGCTATGGATAGTGCCTCAAAAAATATGAAGAAACCAAAGACATCTATTTTTAAAAAGTTTTTTATTGGAGCTATCATATTCTTGTTTGGAGCAATAGGTTTTGCTTTATACCGTTTCTATACTGTTGATAATTCTGTATCCAACGAGAATATAGATATTGTCGTTATTGGTAATGCTTTTACAAAAGGAGGGGACGATTTGAATCTTCAAATAGAAGTTACAAATCGTAACAAATCAAACTTAGAACTTTCTAATTTACAAATATCATATCCGAATGGAGTTAGTGATGATTTGGCTGATTATGTAAGGTTGCCACGTCTTTCTGTTGGAGTTGTGAAGCCTGGAGAGACGATTGTAAGAAATGTAAAAGTAGTCTTATATGGCGAAGAAAAGTCTGATCGTATTGTCAAAATAAACTTTGACTACCATGCTGAAGGTTCAAATGCTATTTTCACAAAAGAGATAGATTATGTTGTAAATATAAATGACTCACCTCTTTCCTTAACATTTTTAGCTCCCGAGACTATAACTTCAGACCAGCCGATAGAGTTAGATATTAAATCAGTACTAAATACTTCTTTACCTGATGGTGAGAATGTGATAAAGGTGACATATCCGAATAATTTCGTTTTTGAAAGCGCTATACCTGCACCTACTTTTGGGAACTTTATGTGGAGTTTAAGTGATATAAGTTTAAAGAATTCTATTTCGATAACTATAAATGGTAGGATAATAGGTGAAGACAAGGATCAGCAAGTATTCCATGTATACGCTGGAGCGATAAAGACGAACGATAAATCTGTAATGGGCGTTGTGTATAATTCACTTATTCATACTGTTACTTTAGTGAAGCCATTCTTAGAAGCGAATATTATTACAAGTGATACTTCTACTTCTGAAGAAAGAGTGAATGTTAAAATAGCTTGGAAGAATAACTTACCAAGCAGGATTACGGATGGGCAGATAGTTGTAAATATTGGAGGTAATGTTTTAGATAAAGGTACTATAAAATCAAATGAAGGTTTCTTTGACTCTTCAAATAGTCGCATCATTTGGGATAGAAATTCAAATAGTGAATTAGCGGACATTGAACCAGGGGATAAAG
>JBBSBU010000008.1:0-9838 GCA_038250975.1 Minisyncoccia bacterium | reverse complement strand
GAATCATATGCTTTCCTTATCAAATTTATTAAAAAACACTAATGAGATTGCCGGAGGTATATATGGGTTTGCTCTGATTGTATTTATATTTGCTATCGTTTACTCGCTTAAATTCTCAACTGATAAATATTAATAATATATAAATATGACAAACCAAGGAAATACATGGGAAAGAGAATACAGGAATCCACTACTTGTAACAAAGAAGGAAGACCCACAGTCGGACACTTTACGTTTTTTAAAATATTTAAAAAAAGAAAGAAAATATAAAGTAGAAGAAAAGAATATCTTAGATCTTGGTTGTGGAACCGGTAGAAATTCAAATTATTTAGCAGAAGAAGGGAATAGTGTTATTGGTATTGAAATATCAAAAACGGCACTTAGCTTGGCTAAGACTAGAGCAAAAAATCTAGGTGTTTCTGTGGATTATCGAATTGGAGATATCGGAGATAAATATGACATAAAAGACAGTTCTATTGATATTGTTTTAGATGTGACTTCATCAAATTCCTTAAATGAGAAAGGCAGAGCAGTATATTTGGAAGAAGTAAATAGAGTTCTTAAAACAGGTGGTTATGTGTTTGTGCGTGCTCTTTGCAAAGATGGCAATAAAAACGTAAAGAATTTACTGAAAAATAGTCCAGGAAGTGAATATGATACATATATTATAAAAGAGATAGGTTTGACGGAGCGCGTTTTCTCTAAAGAGGATTTTATAAAAATGTATAGTCAGTATTTCAAAATTTTAAATCTAGAGAAGAAGACAAGCTATACAACCTTTAATAATCGCATATATAAGCGTGATTATTGGCTGGCTTATCTGACGAAGTAATAAATGTTACAATACACCTATATGAATATAGGTGTATTCGATTCAGGAGTTGGCGGATTATGGATATTAAAGCATTTGAAAGAAAAGTTACCAGAGTATAACTATGTGTTTTTCGGCGACCAAGGACACGTGCCTTATGGTCCTCGTCCTTTAGAGGAGATAAGAGATTTCTCAGAAACTATAACTCAGTTCTTGATTGAAAAAGAATGTAATATAATTGTTATTGCTTGTAATACAGCTTCGGCTGCTGCGCTTAAATATTTGCGTGATAAGTTTCCAGATATTTCTTTCGTGGGGATGGAACCGGCGATTAAACCCGCAGCAGAAAGTACTCACACAAACAAAGTGGGAGTGCTTGCAACACCCGCGACTTTTCAGGGTGAGTTGTATAACTCTGTGGTTGAAAGATTTGCTCATGATGTAGAAATATATAAAGATACATGTGACGGACTAGTATTAGAGATAGAGAAAGGAAATTTTGAGGGAACAAACACTCGTCAGATACTAGAAACCGCGCTCACTCCAATGCTAGAGTGTGGCATCGATACTGTCGTTCTTGGGTGCACGCACTATCCTTTTGTTGTTCCTTTAATAAAAGAAATTGTAGGCGAGAATGTAAATATAATTGATCCGACTAGTGCGATAGTAAAAAGAGTTAATTCTATTATTTTAGATAATAGTTTTGAAAGTAAATCTGCCTTAGACAGTAGAATTGAAATATTTACTTCTGGAGAAAAGGAAAGAATGGAGACGGTCGCGAGTAAATTATTTAAAAATAAAGTAAATATAAGTAAAGTTCAGTGGAAAGATAATTTTAATTTAATTATGTTAAAATAAAATATGAGTAACTTAATGCAAGATTTCGAAAAAGCCTATAAAAACTTGAACAAAGCTCAGCTTGAGGCTGTAGAGACCATAGACGGTCCGGTCATGGTTGTTGCCGGTCCTGGTACTGGTAAAACTCAGATTTTGTCCTTACGTATAGGTAACATTTTAAAGAAAACAGACACAACTCCCGATAGTATTCTTTGTCTAACTTTCACAAATTCTGGGGTTTCTGCTATGAAGAAAAGGCTTAGTGACTACATAGGTAGTGATGCCAGTAAAGTTAGTATCTCTACTTTTCATAGTTTTGCGAATATGCTCGTTGAAAAAAATTACGAGCTTCTAGACTTCCTTCAAATGCCAGCACTTTTATCAGATAATGAAGCTGTTTTTTTAGTGGATGATATACTTAATGATAATGATTGGGAGTACATAAGCCCAAGAGGTAACCCAGCCATGTATTTTAGTGATTTGAAGCAGTTAATATCAGTTCTTAAACGCGAACGCATAAGCGCTTCTGATCTAGAGGGGTTTATAGATAAAGACATCAAGGATTTAAAAGAAGACCCAGATAGTATCTCTACAAGAGGAGAGAGTAAGGGTAAAATTAAGAAAGAAATAGAAAAGAAAATAGAACAACTTTTAAGCACCAAAGAAGTTGTCCTGTTTTATCGTCTGTATGAAAGTAAAAAGAAAGAGATGTCACTCATGGATTATGATGATGTCCTAGAATACGCCGTTAGACTCGTAGAAGGGTTTGAAGATGTCAGGAATGATATAAGAGAGAATTATTTATACGTGCTTGTTGATGAACACCAGGATTCAAGTGGCGTTCAGAATAGCTTTCTTCAAGCTGTTTGGTTCGAGACAGAGATGCCAAATATATTCGTAGTAGGCGATGATCGCCAACTTATATACGCTTTTTCAGGTGCGTCTCTTTCATATTTTGAGGAATTTTCTCATATTTTTGGGAAGGCAAAGCTTATCGTTCTTACAGAGAACTATCGCTCGACAGCGCCGATACTTTCCATAGCTGATGATTTACTTAAAAGCTCAATAACTAGTGAAAAGCTAAATAGTAATAAAGATGGCGCAAATAAAATAATGCTTTCGGGCTACTCGTATCCAAGAGATGAGATCATAGGAGCGGGACTTTACTTCAAAGGGAAAATAGAAGAAGGTATTAGTCCAGATGAGTGTGCTCTTTTGGTTCCGAAGAATTATCATGTACGCACAGCTATACAAATTCTAAATAATATGGGCTTGCCAGTTTCAAATGGTAAAAGCTTATCATTGTTTTCTGTTGTTGAAAGTGATTATTTGCGTCGCATTTTGAATATAATTGTAAATCCTTCTGATGTTGTTTCTATTTCAAATTCAATACTCGATAAGACAAGCGGGACGCCATACTTAGAAGCGCATAATTTCTTGAGGAATACGAAAGGATACAACCTTACGATTGAAGAGCTAGTTAACTTCGGGTCAGGAGATGGTCTTTTTGCTATGGAAAATCCTATTTCAAAATGGGGAAAGAAGCTTCAGACTTGGGTAAACGAACTGAGTGGTAAATCCCCAAGTGTTATTATAAGTCACATAGGTAATGAACTTCTAATCGATACTTCTAAGAATAATGAAGAACTTCTAAATCGAGTAGAAGTTGTCCGTAGTTTTATTCATCTCGCTACACTATTTGAAGAAAAGAATAAGAAAGCAACTCTGGCGACTTTTCTAGAATATATAGGCCGGCTTGAATCCTATAATACTCATATAGAGCTTGCTAAGTTTGGAAGTGATAGTGGCGTTAAAGTTATGACATTACATAAGTCGAAGGGTATGGAGTATGAGTGTGTTTGGGTTGCTCACATGAATGAAGAAACTCTGATGTCTGAGAAAAGAGGAGGTTTTACTTTACCAGAAAAGATAAAAGAACACATAAGCAAAAGAAGTATTGAGATGGCGAAGCGCGAGCTTTATGTCGCTATTACTCGGGCAAAAGAATTCTGTACACTATCCTATGCAGTTGAGAATTATAATGGTTCCAGTATGGAGCTGGCTTCTATTATTAAAGAATTGCCAGATGTTCATTTTATTAAAAAGACAAGAGAGGAGACAGAATCAGAGATATTATCTTTAGGCCCTGAAGTTTATGTCAGTCAGAATTCAGATAATAAGAAAGAAGGTATTATTGATATTGTAGGTTTGGTTAAGGAAAATTATATTGGCATTAAAGTTTCCGTCTCAATGCTAAATAACTTTTTTGAATGTCCATGGAAGTGGTACTTTAGGAACTTCCTGAGAGTACCAGAATCAAAAATGGTGCATTTATCTTTTGGTACTGCTGTACACGGAACTATTGAGTATATTTTGAAGTCTGAAAGTTTACCTAGCGAGAAAGATATTAAATCTAGAATTATTCTTGAGCTTGAGCGTGATGGAGTAAAAGATGAGAATGAAATAAGGAAACTTTCCCGTGATGCTTATAATGCTATTACAAACTGGACCGAGAACTACTATCCTCACTTGGAAAAAGAATTTAAGTCTGAACGCTCTGTTTCTTTTGTAGATAAAAAGAACTTTCCAAACTTGGTCATGTATGGAAAGATTGATCTGACTGAGTACGTACCAAGTGGAAGTATCTATGTGACAGACTTTAAAACAGGCTCCGTAAAAACAAAAAGCGCAATTGAGAAGATAAGTGAAGAAGGAAGGATGTCTGACTTGATGCGCCAGCTTTGCATGTATTCTTATTTACTATCAGGTGATAGTAATCAGTCAAAAGTAGCAAGTTCTAAGCTCATATTCTTGGAAGCAGAGAAGGGCGACAAAAATGCATTCTATCAAACGATGATTACAGAAGAGCAAATTGATTTACTTAAAAAAGATATAAAAGAATACGATGATTCACTTCTATCTGGAGACTGGGTAGATAGAGTTTGCAACTTTAAACCTTATGGAAGTGGCCATCAAGAATGCGAATACTGCAAGCTCTCCAACCGACTACTTAGGAGCTCAGCTCCTAAGTAAACAAGAATAAATAAAATGAGAAATTTAAAATTTGCCAATAAAGAATATTATCATATCTATAATCGTGGAACGGATAAACGTGATATTTTTATGGATAAAGAGGATATTTGGCGGTTTTTAGAATATCTTGAGGTTTTAAATTCTGTAAATATAATAGGAAGTATATACGCACTTTCTTTTAAAAAGAGTAAAAATATAAAACTTAGGAGCTCAGCTCCTAAGTTGGTGAACATTGTCGCTTATTGTTTAAATCAGAATCATTTTCATTTTATACTTGAGCAGGTGGAGGAGAATGGGATTTCAAAATTTATGCATAGACTTTCAACTGGATATACAAATTATTTTAATGAAAAAAACGAGAGATCCGGGTCATTGTTTCAGGGTACATACAAAGCAAAACATATTTTTTCAAACGAATATTTATTACATCTTGGAGTTTATATAAATTTGAATAATAAAGTTCACGAGGGGATGAATAAGGATTGGATGAAAGATTTACCTTTTTCTAGTTTTAGTGAATATATTAATATTCGAACAAAAGGAGTATGTAAAAAAGATATAATAATTAAGCAATTTAAAAACTCAAATGATTTTTCAAGATATTGTTTTGAGATTTTACCCATCATTCAAAAAAGAAAAGAAGATTTGAAGGAATTTGACAATTTGTGTATTGAGTAGTACTTGGGAGCTTAGCTCCTAAGTTTGGGGGTTTTGAGAAATAAGAGCAAAATGCTATATTTTATAGATATGGAAGAGAATAAAAATAATAAAGAAAGTTGTAAAAAGGGAAGAGAGCATCCACTCTCTGTTATAATAAACGATACAGTAAAAATATTTACAGACCTTGGATTTGATGTGGCAACTGGACCAGAACTCGAAGACGTCTGGCATAATTTTGATGCTTTGAATGTCCCCAAAGAACACCCTGCTCGCGACATGCAAGATACCTTTTATCTTAAGGGGGAGGAGGAGAAGGTCCTAAGAACACACACTTCATCTGTGCAAATCAGGTTCATGGAAGAGTTCGCAAAATCTGGGAAGAAGCCACCATTTGCGATTATTGCTCCGGGGAAAGTTTTCAGAAATGAAGCAACTGATGCGACTCATGAAATGCAATTTTATCAGATAGAAGGTCTTTTCATCGGAGAGAACATTTCTATGGCAAACTTAAAAGGTGTGCTCTCTTATTTTTATAAAAAAATGTTGGGCGGTGATACTAATCTTAGATTTAGGCCTAGCTTCTTCCCATTTACTGAACCTTCTATTGAGTTTGATTTGAAGTATAAAGATAAGTGGATAGAGATGGGCGGGGCAGGGATGGTCCACCCTAGTGTACTTACAAAATGCGGAATAGATTCATCTAAATATCAGGGATTTGCATTTGGCCCAGGACTTGAAAGGCTCATGGTTATTAAATATTTAATGCCGGACATTCGACCTGCTTATCATGGAGACTTAAGATTTAATCAAATATAATTATGAAAATATCGTACAATTGGCTACAAGATTATTTTGAAGAAAAGTTACCAAACCCCGAAGAGATAAAAGAAGGTATCATTTTCCATTCATTTGAAGTTGAAGAAATCATAAAAGTCGGGAACGATACTGTTTTTGATGTGAAAGTTTTACCAGATCGTGCTCATGATTGCCTTTCACACTGGGGGATTGCAAAAGAAATCTCGGCTATTTTCGATTTAAAAATTGCGGAGAAAAATCTGGATAAATTTGACTCGAAACCAACAGAACTTCAAATAGACTTAGCTGATCCAAAATGTCTAAGATATATGGGTAGAATAATTAAAAATGTTAAAGTTTCTGAGAGCCCGGACTGGCTTAAAGAAAAGTTAAATTCTATAGGCCAAAAGTCTATAAATAACATTGTGGACATAGCTAACTTTGTGATGTTTGATTTGGGAAATCCGATTCATGCTTTTGACCTAGATAAACTAGCAAGTCCGAAGATTATAATTAGAAATGGGAAAGAAGGTGAGAATATAACGACTTTAGACAAAAAAGAGATAAATCTTGATGACTCTATACTTGTAATTGCAGATGAAGAAGGCCCTCTGGCTATTGCGGGCATAAAAGGTGGGACTAAAGCAGAGGTTGATGTAAATACTAAGAATATTGTTATCGAGGTGGCTAACTTTAACCCCACAACAACAAGAAGAACAGCTAAGAAAATTAATATTTTGACTGATGCAGTAAAGAGGTACGAGAATGAAATTTCTCCGGAACTTTGCTCTGTTGTTATGGATGAAATCACGTCTTTGATTTACGATGTATGTGGTGGAGAAATTTTTGATGTTGTTGATGTTTACCCGAATAAAAAAGAGGAAAGAACTGTTAATATAACTCTTGATTATATTAATAAAAGACTAGGTAGTAACTTCTCAAGAGAGCAAGTTCAGAGTGTTTGGGATAAGTTAAACTTTGTTTATAAAATCAAAGATGATGTTTATGAGATAAATGTCCCATATTTGAGATTAGATTTAATAGGCCCACATGATTTGACAGAAGAAGTTATAAGAATATTAGGCTATGATAAGCTAGGTGAAATATTACCTGAAATAAAAACAGAGAAAAGATTAAATAAAGATTACTGTGAGACACTACTTGCCAGGAATAAACTTTTGTCCGATGGGTATGGAGAAGTTATGACTTACGTTTTCCGAGACAAAGGAGATATTGAAGTTCTAGCTTCAGCCAATGGGAAGAATTTCTTGAGGAATAATATATCTGATGGATTAAGAGAAAGTATTAATTTAAATATTTTAAATATTCCACTCCTTAACCTCAAAGAAATAAAGATTTTTGAGATAGGGACAGTTTTCTTGAAAGACAAGGAAGAGATGAGAGTTGCATACGGAGATAAGAAAAACATTACTGAAGTTTCCGTCGAAGATTTTTGTAAAAAGAATAATTTGTCCACAGAAGATGTTTTATCTGTAGGAGATTTGATTACTAATTCTAGAGAAAGAAGTGTTTTTAGAATGTGGTCTTCTTATCCGTTTATTGTTCGTGATATTGCTGTGTGGGTGCCACTTTTAAATGGAAAAAAAGACGTGACAATTAAAGATAAACTTGCTAAAATATATAAAGAATTCGGCGGAGAGTTACTGAACGGCGAGCCAATTCTTTTTGATGAATTTACAAAAGGGGAAAAGACTTCAGTTGCTTACAGATTAATTTTCCAGTCCTACGAGAGAACTCTCACGGACGATGAAGTAAGTGATGTGATGAAGAATATTAACTCTAAAATTTCTGAATTAGGATTTGAGATTCGTTAAAAAAAATTAAAATAACACTTCGACTTCTGTCCCAGTATCTACGTTTCTACAAACTTTGAGTTATCCACACATTTTTTCATAAAGAGCCAAAAATACTTCGTATTTTTGGCTCTTTATATGATATAATATTGTTATATTATGCCTCAACAAAGCATTAAAAAATTATCAAGTTTTGTAAAGAAAATTTTAAAGGTAATCACACCTAGATTCTCTTTTCATTATGTAACTTACACTACACTTATAGTTTTTATTGCTTTCTCTGTTATCTCTTATGTCACTGCTACAACTCCAAACCCTGGCCACCCATGGAGTGAACTTGGTGATGGGGTTTTTACTTTTACAAGTGGACAAACAGCAACTCCATACACCTACACTTTTCCTGCCGCAAATACGACTCTCCTTACAACCAATGCAGTAGTTACTGTTGCTCAAGGGGGAACAGGACGTTCGTCATTGTTAGCTAAATCTATTTTGACATCTGAAACAGGAGCAGCAATTGATCCTCTTGTAATTCCAGCAGGGCAATCAATTAGAAGAAATGCTAGTGATACAGCTTTTGAAGCTTTCACTCCACCTACCGGTATGTCTTGGCCATCAGGTGGAGCAGGTAGTATTCCAAGTAATTCTGGAAGTAGTTCTTGGGGAACATCATATACAACATCAGGTAGTGGAACTGTTCTTGCACTTGTAACTTCACCTGTATTTGTAACTCCAACATTAGGTGTAGCAACGGCAACTTCAATCAACGGAAACATATTCACAGTAGGTTCATCTACATTTACAGGTACAGCAGGACAAACATACACATTCCCAACAACAACTGCCACTCTTGCAAGAACAGATGCCGCTCAAACATTTACAGGAATACAAACATTCTCTTCTGCTCCTGTAATCTCATCAATCACTAATACAGGAACTCTCACTCTACCAACAACAACAGGAACACTTGCTCTAACATCTCAAATTGGAAGTTGGGGAGCACTCGCATATCCTACATATGTTTCAGGAACTCCATTTGTAAAGATGACAGCAGCAGGAACATTTGCACTTGATACGAATACATACCTAACAGGTTCTGGATCTGGAGTAACTGCTATCGGTGTCACAACTGCAAATGGAATTTCTGGTTCATCATCAGGTGGAGCAACTCCAAACCTAACTCTTACCCTTGGAGCAATTACACCAACCTCAGTTAATGGAATAACTTTCACTAACGGTGGAGCTGGTGCATTAACAGTAACTGGAACAACAGGAATATCAGGAACTCATTCTGGAACTTCATCAGGAACAAACACAGGAGACAACGCAATCAACTCCCTATACTCTTCTCTTGTCACAAACGCAACACACACTGGAGATGTCACAGGAGCAACTACTCTCACTATTGCTGGAAACAAAATTAATGCTGGAATGTTAAAAGGAACAGGAGCTGGTGCACTAACTAATGGTACCTCTGGTAACTTAATGAAGTCACTAGGTGATGGAACATTTGGTTGGGATACGAATACGTATCTAACCTCCGTCGGAACAGGTGTTGCTAATCAATTAACATACTGGTCAGGAACTGATACTCTCGGTTCACTTACAACAGCAACCTATCCATCCCTCACCGAACTTTCATATGTCAAAGGTGTAACTTCAGGAATTCAAACACAATTAAATAGCAAAATATCAATGGTTTACCCGGGAAGTGGAATTCCAAACAGTACTGGCTCTGCTTGGGGAACATCATATACAACTTCAGGGAGTGGAAGTGTTCTTGCTCTGGCAACATCACCAGTATTTGTGACACCAACTCTCGGTGTAGCAAGTGCAACATCTATCAACGGAGTAACTATTACAAACGGAGGTACAGGAGCACTCACTG
>JBBSBU010000007.1:0-9841 GCA_038250975.1 Minisyncoccia bacterium | reverse complement strand
CCTTTTTTTAATGATACTGTTATATATTTGCCTGTTGTTTTTGCTAACGACGGCTATGTTTTTAAGGGTTGGACTGGCAATCTTCCTACTTCTACAATAAATAAAATTAATACTTCGCAAGCTGTTTTCCCCTATGAATGGAAAAATGTCACAAATCCTACACTTATAGCTAATTTTGATTATACTGGTGCTTCTAACTCAAATGTAGCTGTTGCCTTTACGGATGTAGTTTCCCAGTCTCCTGCTGCTATTTTTGATTCTCAATTAACTGCTCCTAGATTTAAATTAGTTTGTGATGCTTTTTATTGTCATAGTGATTCTGCTCCGTCTCCTTACATTGTCGATTCTAAATGTGTTTCTTTAGTCGTTACTTTTAAAGGTTCGAGAATACGTCAAAGTGGGTTAGGTATATTTGAAAATAACGACGGCTTACACACTTACCGCCTCTATGCACTTGACGGCGCAACTTTTGATTATTCACAGGATTCCGCTTATTTATATTCTTTTAAAAGTAATCCTAGTCAATTTGTTTTACAAGTTGACGGAAAAGAGCTTCCCTCTGGTTCTTATTCTACTGATCCTAATTATGGCGGCACTCTCTACAATACGCCTTTTTCTGGGGCTTCCAATTTGTATCAGTTTCGCGGTGTTGTTCCTTTAGATATCCAAGGTTACTCCTGTACCGCCGGCCAAGCTAATACTTCTTCTGTGTCTCCTTTTTATATTGCCTCTGCTCCTACTTCTGCCTTTGTTGACGGATATTCTTATCTCCCTTTTTTTGGTTCTTCGTTTGTTAATGTTTCTGCCTTTGATTTTTCTAGTTCTTCTATGGTCACTTATGGTATTAATAATTCTGCTATAGGTTGGAATTTTAGGCGTATTGCGTGTACATTATTTACTGTTTTTATTGGTTTTGCTAATAATAATGTGTATTGTGCTACAAAACTCTCAAACAATATGCCTGATTATACTAAGTTTAGTTATATGTGGGTCTTTACTACCGAGCCTATAAAAGCATTTTATCATCAGCAATCGACTGATTTAAATGTTGATGTTGATTCTCAAAGGACCGGGCTTATGGTTTATAAAAGCGATCAATCTATTCAAATTAATGCTTCTTCTACTTATATTACTTCTGTTAATAGTTATAATAACATTACACTGGGTACATATTACTCTAATCAAAAAGCCTTAGGTGTTGACAATATTCCTTTTTATGCTACACGAATAAATTTAAATACTTGTGATTATTATATCTCCGCGCGCTCTTTCAAAAATGGTGATGCTCCTATTTCTTGCCTCGATATGTTGACTGTTCGCGATTCTAGTAATTCTTCATTACAGGGTACATCCGCCTTATATGGTGAAGCCGGTTTTGTAAATGCTATTAATCCTACTAGAAATAATGGTTATTTTATCGACGCATCTTCTACTAATTTTACAGCGCGTGACGTTCTTTTTTATGGTGCTTTGCTTACATCTAATGGGAAATTTACTGTCCGTCCTACTGATGATCCCCATACTGTTTTAATTAAATTATTAAACTTTGTTTCTAATCCTGATGATGTTAATCAGGATATCGTTCAAGGCGTTGCTTCTACTACAGATAATGATTTATACATTGCCACTTCTACTACTGACGGCTTTTATACCTATATTGCTACATCTACCACATATTCAACCACAACATCACAGCGTATTTCTACCTCTACACTTGCCTCATACTGGAAATTAGATAGTGGCGGCCTTACTACAGATAGCCATGGCAGTAATACCCTTACAAATAATAATACTGTTGGAAGTGGCCCTGCCTTTTTAGGTACAGGCTCTGCTGATCTTGGTACTGCTAATACTAATAAAAATTTAACTAAAAATACTGCTTCATCTGTCACAGGTACTACCGAGAGTGTTGTTTTTGCTATTAAACTTAGAACTGAGATCACATCCGGTACTCAGTATTTTTGGACACATGGTCCAAATGCTAACAATAATTTTTTTATTAAATATGATTATAATGGGGGGACAAGGAGAATTACTGTTGTCAATCATTCTGCTGGAAACGCTTTTTATGAAACTACTCCATATAATGTCACACTAGGTACTACAACTACACACGTTATAGGAATGACACGTACAACTGGTACTAGTGGACTTATTCTCTATTTAGATGGTGTACAGGTTGCCACGGGTGATGGTGCTACTGGTTCTTCTGGTGGTATTAGAGTAAATACCACTATCGGCTCTTATGATGACAGTGGCCAAGGTTCACCTACGTACAGTGGTTATACATCTGCTTATATAGATGATGTTTCCCTGTTTTCTTCTGTTCTTTCAACTACTTCTATGAGTTATTTATGGGATAATGGGAATGGACTTATTTACCCATTCACATACTCTACAACTACCGCCAGTACCACTAATGGTTATTATCAATATACAGCTACTTCCACCACAAATGGTTATTGGACTTCCACATCTACTTTATGGTATACGCCTGATGCTTCTTCTACATACAAATTTTCTAATACTGGTAAATTATATAGATTTTCTCTTGATTCTTATTCTGCCTTACTCGATACTACTATCGGGGTTAATTCTCTTGCTTCTTTTACTAATGATATAAACTCCCGGTATTCTATTTCTCTTTGTTACACTTCTGCTGTTGATTTTTTTGATGTTGATGTTATTTTCTGCACTGCTCGTAATCTTTTTGTAAAGTTTATTATTTTTCTATTTATCCCCGACGGCAATCAGATGAAATATTTTAGCGACGGACTTTCTAATCAAATTGAAACAAACGGTAGTCCGGTTTCTCTTGCTTTTTCTGTTCCTCTCCGTTTTGCTAATTATGGCAACTTGGCATGGAATCCAAATACTACTTCTTCACCTGAACTCTCTTTACAATTCACATCCTCGACATCTTCTCGTGTTGTTTTTGCTCCTGCTACCACTAATCAAGTTGCATTATTTACCTCCTCGGATTATTCTATTTATAGTTTTATTGATCCTATTCTTTCTATGATTCTTTCTGTGATTGTTTCTATGGCGCTTTTCTCTATCTTCTTATAACTATGATCACTACTATCATTATGACAATTTTATTCGGGGTTCTAGGTATAATTGATAGTATTTTCGGCGCCATACTTCCATTACAGAAAGGTACTGTTTTATTTTTACAAGCTTTGCAATTATTTGATGTCGCGGTTTATTATATTAGGTCTTTGCTTCCTTTGACTATTTCTGCTTTCTTTGCTTTCTTATTTCAATTATTCTCTATTCTTGTTGTTGTGTGGGCTATTAAAAAAATAAAAAATACGATTCCTTTTCTTAATAGATTTGGTAGTGATTCTATGGGTTCAGGGATAGATACCGGTGGTATTTTTGGATTCAGGAAGCATAGAAATAGTTTAGGCAAAGGCTTTGCTCGTCGTCCTAAAGATTTTAAATAATGGCTAATATTCCCCACTTTTATTTTTTAGTTTTTCCCTTTATTCTCTTTATTTTAGGTTGGTATTTTTATGCTCATGTTAAATACTAGTATTGTGGATAACTTTATGATTTTTTCTTTATTTCTGTTAATATATATATATGGTCGGAGAGATCACAAAAAGCTTATTAGTTAATTATCATTAGATGAAAAATTTATATATTGTTACGTTTTCTTTTGTCGGTTGGTTGATGTTAGGCGCTTCTCTTGTTTCTCTTTTTCTTTCTCTTGTTTGGGGTTTTTTGTTCATGTATGCTATCAAGCTAGATATAGCTAATATATCAATTGTTGATCATGTTAAAGATACATGGGATAATATATCAAGATATTAATGTATAATCTTATTTTCTTTGTTTTAGGTAATTTACTCCATAATCAAATTGACGTAATTGCAATTTTTGGTTTTTTGGTTAATTTACTATTAGGCAATAAATAGTATGTCATTTATTCATCCTATTGTTCCTATTAAAGGTGTTAAGGTTCTTGATATATATACATCTAGTTATTTATTTCATAACGGATATTATGATAAAGATATATATGGTATTAAAGGTAAAAACTATTGGAATAACTTGTGTCCATATTGCAAAGGTGTTTTCAAGTATAGTGATCTCGATTTGAGGCGCGGTCATTATGAAAGATGTTTTAAGTATTCTCGGTTGTATTCTGATTCTGATACTATTAATTATTCAGATCAGTTAAGATAAGGTATATGGCACACCATAGATATTCCAGAACAAAAGAGGATATTTCTAGTAAAAGGATATCAATGTTAAAAAATAAAAAAACAAAGTATGGTTTATTGATGTTCTTGTTTCCAAATTCTTGCCATTATAATAAATGGAAAAAGAAATTTGATTTTTCTGTCAAAAATATTAAAAATTAATTTAAAAACTATGGATAATTTCTGTAACTTTCATGACGATAATCAAAATTCATTTAATTGTTAATTATGACTTTATACACTTTAATTTTAATGGTTGTGTTATATGGTCTTGGTTTTGTTCATGGTGCTATGTATAGAAAAAAGAAGTTCTCCAATAATTATCCGCGCAGATATTAATTATAAATATGAATAAATTTAAACTATTGCGTTTCGTTTATCTTGTTTTGCTTACTGTTATTGATTTATGGTATTTTGTTGCTTCTGTTATAGCTTTGTTAGTTCTTGATCTTGGTTTTATTTCTTCTGTTTCTATTGTTTTTTGTATTAGTCTTTCTCGTTTAATATTTGTTGATTTTTTGTCAAGTTCTCCTAAAGATTAATATGCTTAGTCTTGTTGTTGGCCATACCGGAAGTGGAAAAAGTTTGTGGACTAATTACCTTATTTTTGTTGAATGTACGCGTATTGCGAATAAAGATCGTTCTTTTAATTGGTTTCAGAGTTTTCTAGGAGATACTTTTAATATTCCTTATTACCAGTATTCTTATTATGATTTAGTTTGTACTAATGCCAATTTCAATGACGGTAAGGGTAATTTTACGCGTATGGTTTATAATTTAGGCGATTGTTCTTGTGGAAAATACACCGATGATTCTTTTGTTAAACACTGGGATAGCGGTGGCTTCGTTGAGGGCATCTCCGATCTTCCTGATGTATATGATAAAAATAACAGGCTTATATTTATTGATGAGGGTGGTACACAGCTTGCCAATCGAGATTGGGATAAAATGGACGAAAATTATGTTCTTTTCCTTACTACTCATAGACACAATGTCACCGGTTTTAATCGTAGGTTTGATATTTTTGTTTCTAGCCAGCATGGTGATTTAATAGAAATTACTCTCCGCAGACTTGCTAATAAGATATATATGATACGTCCTTTATTTGGTTATTCAAGGAATCCTACACGACCTTCATGGCTTCGTACTATGCCAGCAATTAAGATTTGGGTATATTGGAAACACGAATTATTACAGCGTCCTCCTTACGTTGAAATGGGTGAAACACTAGCTCCTGAGGATCAAGTTGAAAGTCTTGAAACTATGACTTGGCTTTGGATAGGGAAATCTTATCGTACTTCTTATGATTCTATTGGAAAGGTTCATGCAATGAAAAGAATTAAGAAAAAGTAGTATTTTATGGGGGTTTGTGTGTATATCCCCTTTTAAGGGGGGATATACACACAAAAACCTCCTCTCTTAACTTGGTTTAAGTGCCATAAGTGCAGAAATGGGAATATATAAGGGTTATTGCTTCATGCTTCTAGGAATACATTGATTTATATGGATAATACTACTCAAAAAATAATTAAATGCGGGGATGTTATATACACTTATGAGTACACCGGTTTTTCTCGTCTTACTCCTCCTCTTTCAGATATATCTGAAGCTTGGCTTTATCAGGGGAAAAAACCCCTTACCGAAAACCAATTATTAATTGTTTCATATAATAAATATTTACGCTGTTACGAGCAAAACGTGCGCGCACGATACGATAAATGTATTTCTTATGGTATTGATGCATCTACCTCCAAAGCTCTTTCTACTGGCTATTTATTGCCTCCTGAATCGTTTGGCCTATCCTCTCTTGCTTCCTTTCCCTGTTTTAATCGTTCTCGTCGTCGTTTGCGTGATCTTGTCTTTTGCAATCTTGCTTCATCTTCTTCTGTTGGTTCTTATTCTTCTTACACTGGTCGTTTCGTTACTCTCACGTATGCCTCCCCTCAATTCTCTCTTGTCGTTGCACGTTCTCACTTCCGCCTATTCATCATGCGTCTACGTTATTATCTCTCCTCCAAAGGTCTTTCTAATTTCCGTTATATTGCTGTTTCTGAAAAACATATTTCTCACGATTCTCTCCGTTCTCGCTTTGGTTCTTATCACTTTCATTTATTACTTTTTGATACTTCCTTTATTCCTTATTCTGATTTACTCGATTTATGGGGTCATGGTTCTATTGATATTGAATTAGTTAAAGGTGATATTACTTTAGTCGCTTATTATCTTTCCAAATATCTTTCTAAGGATTTTTCTTTTTATAATATGCGTAGGTTTGTTACTTCTCAAAATATTTTACGTCCTCAAGTTATTTCTGATCCTGTCATTCTTCCTACTTTGCGCTTTTTAACATCATCACAATGGACTACTTTATCCGGCGAGGGGCTTCGTTTCACTGTCTCGCGTGCTGTCAATTCTCTAAAAAAATAGTATCTTAATTTATTTTTCAAAAATAATATTTTAATTTACCACTATGGCCATTGATAGCCTCTTGCGCTTCGCAGGGCTATCCCTTACTTGTCCATAGCAAAAAAAATAAAATAATGTATACTTGTATATTAGTGGAAGAGATTTAATAACTTTCACCTAAAAAATATTTCCTATGGAAAAATCAAAATTTGTGTTGCTTGGTCAAAGTGCTGTTTTTTTTAAGGATGCTCCTACTGTTCCTAAGTTTAAAACATTATTTATGGATGAAAAACTTAATACTTTTTCTTCTTATTCACTTCCTAAGATTGATGAAAAGAACCTCCCTAAGTTTGCTTTGCACGAAGTTACAGAGGAAATAAAAACTTTTGACGGAAAGCGCACTGTACAAATTACCGGAATTATTTTTAAAGATAAATAAAGATTTAGGAGGGTTGTATATTAAGTTGATTAAGTGGTATAAGTCCATTACTCCCATCTCTTCTGGAATACATTTGTGTGTTTTCCTATCTTTTGAAAAGTATCACAGGTTATCCACTTGTGGTATTTTTCTTTTATAATATAATTACATGATGAATGAGTATACACAATTAAATGTCTTAAAGGTTCTTCAGTCTTTATTTACAGATGATGATATAAATATTACATCCTCTGTCCGTTTACATATTACCCACATGATTGACGGTGTTACATCTTCTCATTTTGGTTTATATGGTCGTGGCTTTGATTCTTTCAAAAAGTTGCGTAGTTTTTTGCGTCGCGATATATACTAATATGAAGAAATATTTTTTTCTTCTTATTCTTCTTCCTTTTTCTGTTTCTGCTTCTATTGGTGTTACAGTTTCTGATCCTAATTTAATTGTTACTTTCCCTTATTCTACATCTTCCCTCGATACTTATCTTTTCCATTCTTCTTATTCTTCTTCATCTAATCCTTTTTCTACTGGAGACACTTTTTATTCTTCTGTTGTTAATGGTGGCGCTAATGGTCATTATACTGTGTATGTCTCGTCTCTTTTAGATATATGTAATTCCTCCACAACATATTCTGCCTGTGATCTTTTTTCTTTTGGTTCTTTTGAATATTGGATGTCGTCCAGTTCTGTATATTTAACTGATCCCTCTTTAAATGCTACATCTACCAGTTCTACATCTACACCGGACTTTTCTACCATTCGTCCGATTGACATTATTACAATTAATTCTGTCATTGTATCTTTCATTTTATTGTTTTGGTCATTTGTTGCCTTTTATGATTATAGGCGCAAAAAATAATATATGAATGAGATAATTTTACAATTTTTCTTTTTATGGTTCGTTGTTCAGTTGTTTCTTGTTGCTTGGTCATTTTTAATGTCTAAGCCAAAAAAACTTATTTAAAAATATATGTCTACTACCTCTATTTATGAGTTGTCCACACCCTTTGTATTTTCAAGTGTTTATTCTTCTTATATACTTACTTTAGGTAGTGTAGTTCTCTTGTCGGTGACTATCTATCTTGTCTTAAAAAAGTTTTTCTAATTCCTCTTTCATCATGAATCCTTTCGTTGCCTCAACCACGATTCAAACACTTGCTGATACTGGATCAAACGTTTTTAACTCTTTAATTGTTGCTTGGATTCAATTGTTCCAAAACAGTACATTAGTGATCCTAGCGGTTACTTTTGGTGTAGTTGGTACAGTTTTGGTTTGGATTCGTCGTAAGTTGTTTTAGTTATCGTATTCAGTATCTAAAATTTATTTTTTAGATGCTGGTCTATGAAAATTAAAATTTTATGTATAAAAAGTTAATATTTCTTTCTTTTTTCTTATTTCCCCTTTCTGTTTCTGCTTTGACTATTTCTGTTACTGCTGATCCAAATGGGTCTGTCAGTTATGCTGGTTCAACTGGTGGCAATGTGTCCGGGACTTATGTTTCCGGCACTCGTCCATTTATCCGGGCTATTCCTGCCACTGGCTATACTTTTGCCGGTTGGACCGGCACTCTTTCAGGTTCTTCCGCTTCTTATAACTCCGTTTCTACTGTTAATATTTCTACACTTGCTACTTTTTCAGTTGCTCCTGCTTCTATTATGACTATTAATAATAAATGTGTTAGTCGTGTTTTAAAATATAATGTTTCTACTGCTCGTCCTGCCTCTGCTCTAAGTTCTGTTAATGTTTCTTATGTTCAAATTTATGTAATGGAGGGTTCTACTTTCAATTTTGCTGTTCAGGATGTCTCTGGTTATCTTGCTTCCTCTCCTAATTCACCTTTTTACTTTGCTTATAATGCTACTACTGTTGGAGCTGGTACTTACTTGGGTTCTAATGGTGCTTTTGCTGGGAATACTAGTTATCTTTCTATTGGTTCAGCTACTTTAACATCTGATGTTAATTATTCTTGTACTTCTAATCCATTAGCTACATATCAGGTTAAATTTACTCACAATCTTCCTGTCGGTATTAGCGCTGTCCTCCTTGGTGCTGGTACTTATAAAGCTCACTCTAAGGTGATCTTAACTGCTCCCTCCTTTTCTAGTTATTATATAGACGCTTTTACTGGTGTTTGTGGAAACACTGCTATTCTATCTACTCGTTCTTATAATGCTAATGGTTATACCTACTCCATTGATGATCTCACTGGTGATTGTGATATTCAAGCTCATTATGTGTATATTCCTCCTGCTGTTGGTAAAATATACCGTCTTTCTTTGTCTACCATAGATACCCCCCATGGTTCTTATACTGTTAATGGTACTAATGCCTATAATTATCAAGGTTCTTTTTATCAAAATACATCCTTAACTGTTACTGCTGTTCCTGATGTTGGTTATGTTTTTGCCGGATGGAATGATTATTTTTATGGTCGGGATTCTTCTTTTACTTATAGCATTGATCGTGATATTGCTTCTGGTGCTAACTTTATTGTAGCCACTACTTCTGCTACTTCTGGTAATCATTCCACAGTTTATGACGTTACTCTTATCGCTTCTCCTAATAATGGCGCTGGTTTTATGACTAATACTGTTCCCAGTTCTTATACTTTTCCCTCTACTTTAAATACAGCACTTCCGTATAATTCTCCTTTTTTTAATGATACTGTTATATATTTGCCTGTTGTTTTTGCTAACGACGGCTATGTTTTTAAGGGTTGGACTGGCAATCTTCCTACTTCTACAATAAATAAAATTAATACTTCGCAAGCTGTTTTCCCCTATGAATGG
>JBBSBU010000006.1:0-10621 GCA_038250975.1 Minisyncoccia bacterium | reverse complement strand
ATTCTATATATCTTATTATTATTTATTTTACTTTTTGGAATCTAATTACTTTTAACTTTTTTACAATAAATAGATTTTTATAAAGTTGTTAACATTTTTATTTCTTATAATCACATCTTTTCCACAGCTTATTCTACTTAAACATTATTCTAATTTTCTCTATTTCTTGTAGTAATGCGGGATCTGTTTTTAGGTCTTCTTTAATCTTCAGGTGGGAGTGTATGGCTGTTGTGTGGTCTCTCCCCCCAAGCTTACTTCCTATAAGTGGGTAAGAGATATTAAAATCTTCACGAAGAATATACATTGCCACTTGTCTAGCTTTTACTATTTCTTTGCGTCTAGTTTTCTCATAGATGACCTCTTCTGAAACTCCATAATGATTTGCAATTATGTTTACAATATCTTTAATAGCAACAGTTTTCTTTGGTTTTATATTGTTTTTTATAAGTATTTTAACTTCATTTAAAGATAGAGACTTGTTCTTGAGTTGAGACTGACAGACAATTGTATTTAAGCTACCCTCTAGTTCTCGGATGTTACCTTCTAGTATTTCTGCTAAGTAAGATACTATTTCATTTTCCACAATACAGTTAGTCGATTCAAACTTAGCCTTTATTATAGCTACCCTTGATTCATAATCAGGTTCCACTATTTGTACTGTCATACCAGAGGCGAATCTAGACTGAAGTCTTTCCTCGAGGCCTTGGATAAAGTTTGGATGCTTGTCCGAGGAGAAAATGATCTGTTTGTTGCTCTCATATAAAGTATTAAATAAATGGAAAAGCTCTTCTTGGGTTTTGTCTTTTCCAGAGATGAACTGTATATCATCCATAATTATAACGTCGTACTTCCTATATTTTTCTTTAAAAGAATTTGGATTTTTATTCTGAATAGAATTTATATAATCAATAGCAAATCTTTCAAGGGAGACATAGTATATTTTCTTTTGAGGATGATTTAGTTTTATTGTGTTCCCTATTGCTTGTATTATGTGAGTTTTTCCAAGACCTGTTCCTCCGTATATGAAGAATGGATTATAGTTTTGTCCTGGGTTTGTGATAATAGCTTGAGCAACAGCATAAGCAAGCTCATTAAAAGGTCCAACAACAAAAGAATTAAAGTTGTATTTAGGATTTAAATTATCTTCTTTGTTTAGATATAAATCGTTTAAAGGTAATTCTTTATTTATATTTGCTACTTTTAAATCTTGAGTTTCTGCTTGTTTGTTTGGGTTTTCATTTCTGTGTATTATATATTCGATACTACGAACCCCCTCCTCATGACCAATGATTGTTTTAAGGATTAGTTTGTGAAATTTATTATAAAGCCAGTCTTTTACAAACTCATTTGGGACTCCGATATATAAAGTTCCAGCCTCCTCTCTTACTATTGATGTATTTTTAAACCAAGTTGTAAAGTTGGCTCGTGATATATTTAATTCGACTTCGGAAAGACATTTCTCCCAGAGCTCTTTTGTGTTCATAATTTTTATTATACCTATGTTTAGTAAAACATGATAATTTAAAGTCTTAATTAACCTGTTGATAACATGTGTATATGTTTAACCTTAATCAATATTTATTGTTTCTTTGTGCTATATAGGAAACTGTCTTGTTTTAAAGACACAGGTGTCTATAACCTTATATTGCATTATACGCCATTATAGTATATATTTTGCATATGTCACAAACATATCAACCAAATAAGAGGAAAAGAGCTAAGACTCATGGTTTTCTGGTTCGCGCCAAAACTCCAGGTGGAAAGAAGATAATTCAAGCACGTAGACAGAAAGGTCGTGCACAACTTTCAGTTTCAAAATAATCATGCTTTCAAAGAAAAAAAGGGTCACAAAGAATTTCTTCCAAGTCATTATGAACAAGGGAAGTATATCTTCTGGCTCGTTTTTTGTGTTTAGATATATAAAACAATCAGATCCTCAATATGCAGTTGTTGCTCCTAAAAAATTAGCCAAAATAGCCGTAAAAAGGAACTCTTTACGAAGGAAAGCTTATAATATACTTAGGTTTTATAGTTTAAAATCTGGATCAGGTATATTTTTCTACAAAAAAGAAGGAATTACTGCTTCACAAGTAGAAATTAAGAAAGATATTGAGTTTCTTTTGAAGAAAACTGGTATGATTTAAAAATGGATAAATTCATTATTAAATTAATTAATTTTTACCAAAAAACCCCCACAAGAGCACATAGTTCTTGTGTTTTTATACCCACCTGCTCAGAGTACACCAAAGAGGCTATTATTAAATACGGCCTATTCCTGGGTGTTTATAAGGGAATTTTAAGAGTTACAAGGTGTCATCCTTGGCAGAAAAAGCATTACGACCCCCTAATTTAGATAATTTCTTTGAAATTATCTAAATTTGAGATACAATAGAAAAATGTCATCACTTTGGAACGCTGTTTTCTTTAAACCGATTTACAACATACTTATTTTCATTATTAGTAACGTCACCTTCGGCGACGTGGGATTTGCTATTATATTAGTTACAATCATTGTGAAGTTTGCTCTTTCTCCTTTAACAAAGAAATCTATACGAAGCCAGATCTTAATGAAAAAGATGGAGCCAGAGATTAAACAACTTAAAAAAGACTACCCAAACAAAGAAGAACAAGCTAAAAGAACTTTTGATTTATATAAGAAATATGGAACGAACCCTTTCTCTGGGTGTTTAGTCGTTATAATCCAGCTACCTGTTATTTTTGCACTTTACTATGTTTTTTTAAAAGGTATATCTTTGGACGCAGGGCTCATATATCCGTTTTTGACTAAGCCGGAATCAATAAATACTGTTTTCCTTGGCCTTATTGATATGGGTGGTAAGAGTATTGTTTTAGCAGTTCTTGCAGGTATTACACAGTTTTTACAAGCACATCTAGCTTCCCCTATTAAAGCTAAGAAGGGTGACATTGAAATAATAAAAGAAGGAGAAGAAAAGAAGTCTTTCCAAGACGAGCTTTCGAACAGTATGCAAACCAATGTAAAATATATACTACCTGTATTTATTGCTTTTATTTCATGGAAAATTTCTGCAGCAATTGCATTATATTTTGTTATCAGTAATATATTTAGTATAGTTCAAGAGTGGTATATTCGTAAAACTATAGAAAATAAAGCAATTTAATATGGAAAATGATAATTTAAAAAAAATAATAGAAGATATTTTTAATCACACAGCCTGCAAGATCGATAAACTTGATTTCTCTTTAGAGAGTGGGATGCTTTGGTGTATGATAGAAACTCCAGATTCAAGATTTATGATTGGCAGAGAAGGAGAAACACTTCGCTCCTTGAATCACCTTGTTCGCAAAATGATTGAGAAATCCTCTGGACAAGAAGAAGTTTCAAATGTTTTTATTGATATAAATGGATACCAAAAGAAAAGGTTCGATAATCTTAAAAACATTGCGCACATGATGGCTGAGCGTGCAAAGTATTTCAAAAGTAATATTGAGGTTGATCCAATGCCAGCGAATGAAAGACGCATTATACACATGTTTCTAGAAAATATCCCAGAAATTAAAACAGAATCTGAAGGCTATGGCCCAAACAGAAGAGTAGTAATAAAATATATAGGGAATGATAACGTTATATAGTTACTAATATTGAATATACATCTAAAATGCCTGAGCGACGCTCAGGCATTTTAGACTCAATTAGTAATTATCATTTATAAATCTAAACTCCAAAGAGTGTAATCTTTTTTATTTATAAAGAATAAATTAGTTTCATCTTTGTTAAAGAATAGATTGATAGCGTCGATTTGTTTGTCCTCTTGAGTGTTTGTGAGTGTCGAAGCCTCCCCTGTCTGTGTATTTATCTCTACAAAAAAGTCGTCAAAAGAAACTAACCCTTGATACCACATGTCTGGATACTGTACCCCTGCTATTTTACTTGGGATAGCACAGTAAATATTTATATTGTCTTTATTCCAAAGACACTTTTCTGGCAATCCATACTTATTTAGATCAAGAGATGAATGTGATTTTATATTAAATATATTTAATTCAGGTCCAGAGTTAAGTGAAGCTCCGTAAAGTAAAGATGAGCCGTCTTTGTTTGCAAGAGTTGTAAGACCATTCACACCACCAAAAACTTTTGTAAGAGTACCATTTGCTATGTTTAAACTAAACGTTGATCCTTCTACTAAGTAAGAAGGCTTAGTTGTCAGATATATGGACTGGTCTGTCACCCACTGTGCTAGCCATTCAGAAAGTGGAGAAGTGAAAACTTGGCTAGTTTTTATATCTTTGAATGATTTTATTACCCCCACGACACCGTTTAAATTTTTCACAATTGTGAAAAATTTATCTTTCGAGGGAGATAAACTTACTTCCAGAATATCAGACGAAAGGAAGCTACTACCCCCTCCAATTGTTGCCAGGAAGCTTGTTATGGACTTATTATCTGAGGAAGCATATCTATACATAACAGAGTTCGCATCTCCACTAAATATGGTCTCGTAAACACTAGGGATTGTTGAGTTTGATACCTTACCAGACGTTTTCAACTCTAGGTTCATTTGGTAAATGTGTCCGGTTGCCTTTTCGACATATCGCAACGAAGGTGTTACCTTCGTGATACCACCCTCCACTATTTTTGATTCTTCAAAGAAGGTCGCCCCTGAAACTGCAAAGTCTGTCAGCTTGTGGAGTCTTTGTGCAACGAAAACAGGATCACCTTCTTCGTTCATCACTATGTCCCCCTCTTCTTTATCTACCACCGGATTATTATTTACTGAAGTACTTGTTCCAAATGGATTAAATTTATCAAACAAGCTTGGGTTACTAGGTGTTGCAGGAGTTTTTTTGCTTTTGTTATAAAAATAAAAACCAAGAATTATTATTCCTACTAATATAAACACTGTTATAAAAATGATTTTTGTTTTTCTAGGCATAAATTAACTTATTTTTTATTTATTGCTTCATAAGCATCTATTTGATTTTGTATACTTACTTTTTTACCCAAAATGCACTGACCATATGTTCCTTTTACACCACCACCACAACTAACTGTTTGGCTGCAAGAACCAAAGTATTTACAAGCTGCATTCATTTGATTTGTTTCATTTGTTCCATCACCTCCTTTTGCTTTTAAAAACAAAGCCGTCATCATTAGTGCGTCTGCACCTGTTTTATCCCAAGGATCTGGTTCATGTCCTAAAATTTTTTTTGCTTGATCAGTATATTCAAGCCATGTTCCTGGAAGAAATTGAGTGAGCCCAATTGCTCCACCATGATCACCTTTAACAGCCCCACTACAAGACATTGGTATCGTTTTGTAATCTAATCCCAGTCTTGTTGCCACAGTTTTTAGGGCGTCTAATTGACCATCTTTCATATTTGCACTTAAATAATCACACTTTCCTACATTACTACCACTCCCTGTTTCTTGTGCAAACATAGCTAAGATGAAAGCAGTATCAACTCCAGTTTTTTCAGAAGCTATTTTAGCTGCAGGATAAGCCTGTGTGTTAAAATCAATATTAATTGGTTTACCATCAAAAGAAGCAGGCGATGATCCTAAGATACTAAAATTACTTATTGACCCCTTTGCACTGTCAAACATAATACCACCCTTCCCCGTCAGAGCTGGGTTGATTGTATTTAAGAGAGCCCAAGCACCAAGAGCAATGATTAGTCCAAGTACAGCTGAGAGCATTTTACTTTTAGCTTCAGTCTTTCCAAATACAGATTCATCTCCCATATAAACAACCCCGTATATTATAAGCATTATGACAGCAAGTGCTGCACAAAGACCGATCCCAATCTTAAATATAATATTCAAATATTCACCTATATTATTATCAATACACTCTTTTTTACCATCTGCTCCAACTGTATTAGTGGACCCCCAGTCCATACACTTTAAGTTTCCAATAGGAACAAGGAAATTATATCTTGTTTTGTTTTCGGATACACCAATGGTTCCAGGCGCAGGTTTAATATAAGTAACTGCTGGATCTGATTTCGGAAGAGGAAAACCAGTAACAGTAGTTGTTAAACAATGAGTTACTGTTAATCCCCTATTTAAGCGTAAAAATTCTGCACTATCATTTTCACATTCAATTTCTGATTTAAAATTACTATGTATTTTAATAATAGGTCCTTCGTTGTAATACCAAACAGTTTCAACCGCCGTTGTTATTTGTGGCACAAATGAAGAAAAAACCATTATGAGTAAAAATATATTTAATATTTTAGAAAAATTTTTCATATTATAGATTTAATTTTAACATACCACTAACAATTTGGAATAATTTATTTGGATTTTCAAAGGTTACAGATATATTTGCATACCCTCCACGTGAACTAGGGCGAACGGTGAGTTCTGTTTTCTTTGTGGGAGTATTTATTGTTTCATTATTTATTTTCCATTTATATATAAATATATCCTCATGACCTTTTATGGGCAGGAAGTATGGCTCTGCAACTACTGTCATCTCTTCTTCATGGAAAGGACTATTACTACCTAAGGCATTGTTATAAAGGATTCCCTCGGCTGGTGATTTTTTGTAGAATATTACCTTTGAGCTATATATGGGTATCTCTACATTGTTTGATGCAGAATAATTATCATTCACAGATGAAGCGATAACAGAGATAGAGTTTGTATTTTTAAACATGTCATCACGGAAAACATATGAATTTTTATTATAACCAGAAGCATCTTCTACCACACTATCATCTACTTTCCAGGTGTAAGAAACACTCCCACTTCCACTTTTAATTGTTTTGGTATCGGGTATCGCAAGAACTTTAATCATACTACTTTTTGTGGGAAGTGATTTTCCTTTGTAAAAAAGAGGTGTATATCCATCTACTGACTCCCAGTATAGCCCTACTTCTGACGGAGTAATTATTATATTCTTTGTGATAGAGCTCATGGAGTCAACAGGTCTGATAGACACGTTGATTGTTGTGGTTGTATTTGGGCCAAGAGCTTTAAAGGAATAGATTGTTTTCCCTATTCCCGAGAGTACTGTTTTTGTGTCATTTTGCCAAGAAATGACTGCTTTATTTAAGTCTGTCGCATAACTAGACAAAGTAACCGTCACATCTTCGTATGGTTTTGGGTTGCTTGGACTTATCTCAATATTCAAGTCGCTATCTTGGACTTGAATTTGTGTTTCAGCTATTGAAAAAGAAGGCACAGTAAATGCGCTAATTATAAAAAATATTCCGAATAAGATTTTAATCCCTTTATTCATTATCTTTTTATATTATACGACAGTAAGGGTTTATCCACAACTGAGTATAATTAATTACCACCAGATGCTTCTAACTCGTCCTTTGCTTTTCGAATTGCCAGTATTTGAGAAGGGTCAGAGGTTATGATTTGGTCTTCAGTGTAGGAAGCTATTGCTTTTACAGCTACGTGCTTTAATCCTGCAAAGAATATACCCTCCCCCACATTTGCTTCAAGTAGAAGATATTTCTCTTCGTCTGTAAGAGAGAATGTCTTCTGTAAAACATCTATAGTAGCTGGAGATTGCTTAAGCAGAAGTTGGATAGAAGAGTTCGTGACGATAGGTATACCATAAGGGCTCTTCATAAAGTCTCCGACGTCTTGAGTGATAGTAGCAAGCCCTAGATAGTATTTACGTCCTCTTTTAGCAATAGAGTACAAGAATGAAGCAGTATCCTCAGACTTCATCATCCACCACGCCTCATCGACAACGAGTAATCGCTTCTTAAGTGTTTTCCTTACGGCATTCCATATGAAGTGAGTGACGATATACATAGCTACTGGCTTAAGCTCGTCTTCCATATCACGCACAGAGAAAACTACGAACTTACGGTTTATGTCTACGTTGGAAGGTCTGTTTATAAAAGTAGACCAAGAACCATGTGTAAACTTTGCAAGACGCTGGAGAATAGAAGTACTCCCTTCCATACCCGCTAAAACAACTTCAAAGTCTGAAAGTAGTGGGGGTTCTATGTTTGCGAAGTTTGATTCGGCTGTAATATCCTTAAGGGCGTACGTCTCAGTTATGGCTCTGTCTATGATTGAATCTTCTTCTGGTGTTAGTCCTCCTAGCATGATTCTAAATAGACCTACAAGGTTTATTGTATTTGAGCGAAGCACATCGGCAGCTGTTTCGTCTGGTCTAGGTATTGGTAGGTCAAATGGATTTATGTGGTGGTCCGAAGAAAGTGAAATATTAAAGTACCTACCCCCTACTGCTTCTGCTAAGTATTCATATTCACGCTCAGGGTCGATAACAATAACTTCCGTATCAAACATGAGTGTTCTTATAATCTCTAGCTTGGTAGCATAAGATTTACCAGCTCCAGCTGTTGCAAAAGTGATAGAATTATAGTTAGGAAGAGAAAATCTATCAAAGATTATAAGACTCGAGTTGTGTCTGTTTACACCGTAGAGAATTCCCTTGTCAGAAGTAAGATCGAAAGAAACGAATGGGAACATACTTGAAAGTGGCTCTGTGTTAAGCTTCTGGTGTATACCTAAGACATCCATATCGAGAGGAATAACACTTTTAAACCCTTCATCTTGTTGGAACAATGCAGGCTTTATATACACAAGCTTGGAGTCAAGAAGTGACTTAATCTCACTTTCTATTTTAAATAAATCATTCTCATTATCTGTATAGACCGTGATGTACAACCCGACGTCAAACATCTTTTCTTGGGCTTGCATAAGGTTATCACGGAGTCCTTCAAGATCTTGGTAAGCTGTATCTAGCATTGGGTCTCGGACTAATCCCTTAGACTCTCTTATAGATATCTGACTTTGGACTTCTGCAACTTTTTTCTGAAAAGATCTTAGTATTTCGGCTGTTTCAATAGGGTGTATGAAAATAGAAATATCGAAAACCTTATCGAGGTTTACGATTGGAGAAAACCAGTTATCAGTAAGGTAACGAGGATATGAGATAACAAAGAAAGTTCTTGCTATTTTATCACCCAAGTTAATAGCTTTTGGGGTTATTTGAAGTGCTGAAGGGGCGATGACGTCTTGAAGCTCAAGTGTTGCAGCTTTGTATATTTCAGTCGGAAGAACAGGCATCACAGCACTTTTCTGCTTTGAAACCTCACTTCCTCCTTTAAATAATGATGAAAATATTCCCATAATATTATTGTAACTTTATTCCTTGGCTTATATCACCAGGATTAAATGTTTTATAAAATAATTCTACAACCTCATCTGTTTTAAGAGGACTACTTCTTATACCAATACCACTTAATCCACTTATTATTACATTCATTCTTTGCTCTAGTTGGCTACGTTTCTCTTCGAAAGAGGCCATGTCCATCGCTTTCTTTGTATCTTCAACTTGCTTTTTAGGAGCTCCTCCACCAATCATTTTGTCTAGGATACCATTTTTTGAACTTATGACATTTGCACTATACGGTACAACTACAAAGAAAGTTTTAGTCATGATGTTTACCTCATCTGTAAATGATCTTATAAATTCTATATATTCTTTAGTTTGTATTTTAAGTAGAGGCTCAGTTTGTTCTTTCAGGCGGTTATCGAGCATTAGTAAGTAAGGTCTGATGTCGAGTCTTCTCGACTGGACAACTATTTGAGTAGAAAAGTCTAAACTGTTTAGGAAAGATTGGAATTGGTGTATAACAGCCACTTGCTCGTCGGATGATTTAAGAGAAAGGTTTATAGAAGAAGCGATAAGTATAGCTCGAAGACCACCATCTTTTAGAATAATGATTCCGTTTCGAACTTCTTTTATTGGTACAAAGGATTGTGCTGCTTTTGCGTCAATTGCCATATATTTTTAAATAATAATTAAGAATTATTAATCCCGATATTATTATATCATATTATAATAATTATTAATTTGATTATAATTACTCGCCAACCAATAATTACTAATGATTTTACGAAAGTAACTATTGGTCACTTCTGTCTTGTACATCTAAGCTCCAAGATAAATCCTTCAGCTTACTCTCGGATAGTACAGGTATGTTTGAAACTGATGTAGGAATTGGGATGTCTTCTTCTTTCTCTTCTCCCTTTTTTACAAGTCTTTGCTTCCAGATGTATAGCTTACTTGAAACAAAATAAGTGAAAGCTGCTTGAAGATAGTAAACGAAAGGCTTGTTGTTAATCCTTACGAACACAAGACACACAGTAAGGATAATTACAGGGATTATAAGGAAAATACTTACGAAGAAAGGTAGTGCCTTGTAAAGCACAAAAACAATACCCCCTCCCCCAATCAAAAAGGCGAATTGAGTGAAAGTAAAAGGGCCAAAAATTTTATCCTCTATATCTATGAATTGTGGAACTTTAAATTGCATGATGATGAGTAATTAATAATTAATAGTTTAAAGCAAAGCGATCTAAATATTTAATTAGAGTACTTCACGGTAAGGGTCGTGAGAGTTTGTAGGTGCGTCACCTTTTAATCTACTCTCCGGTGTCAAATTTAGTAAATTTAACTTTGGAAGTGAGTAGTCTACTACTGTACTGTGGCTAGTTGTTTTGTTAAAAAGTTTATCCGAGATAATATTTGGATTAGTGTTGGTAGAAGGTACTTCTTTTTTTGTATCTTCTGTGATAACACTTTCAAATTCTTCTTTTTGTGGAAGTATTACTACATTTGAAGTAGTTTTTGGTGGT
>JBBSBU010000005.1:0-11088 GCA_038250975.1 Minisyncoccia bacterium | reverse complement strand
GATGGGGTAGATGGACTTTCAGGTGGAGTTCTTGCTTCAGTTTTCATGGCTTATACCCTGATATCATTTTTCTATGGACTAACTAGCTTGGCAGCATTTTGTGGTGTTATCACAGGAGCAATCCTTGCTTTTCTTTGGTTTAATATACCACCAGCAAGGTTTTATATGGGAGAGTCTGGGATGATTGGCCTTACTGTAACGCTTGCTGTTATTGCTTTTCTAACTGATACAGTTTTACTTTTACCCATTATTGCATTTCCACTTTTTATAACATCACTTTCAGATATAATACAAATAAGCTCTAGAAAATTTAGAAATGGCAAAAAGGTATTTTTATTTGCACCGCTCCACCACCACTTTGAAGCACTTGGTTGGCCAAAATACAAGGTCACTATGCGTTATTGGATTGTTAGTATTATGACTGCTATACTAGGAGTTATAATCGCAATTATAAGCTAATCGCATAATGATAAAATAATGGTAAAAATAGCAAGTAAAAAAATAGATAGGATCTTTTTCAGTATAGTAATTTCTCTTGTAGTTATCGGAGTTATTATGTTTATATCTGCATCACTTGGAATCCTGAACAAGAATGAATCAAAATTCTATGCTGTTATTTTCAATCAATTAATTTTTGGATTATTAGGAGGTCTTATTGCTTTATATTTTGGACTCAAAATACCATATAAATTCTGGAGGCAATACTCTCTTCCTTTATTTATAGTTTCTATAATAATAACAGCACTTGTTTTTGTACCAGGGCTTGGCTTAGAACACGGAGGATCGAGAAGGTGGATAAAAGTTTTTGGCGTTTCTTTTCAGCCTGTTGAGTTTTTAAAAATAGGCTTCGTTGTATACTTCTCAGCATGGCTTTCTTGGGCCAAAGGAAGAGTTAAGGATATTCGGTTTAGTCTGCTCCCACTTTTTTTACTTTTAGGCATTATTTCAGTAGTTCTAATAAAACAACCAGATACAAAAAGCCTTATACTTATCACAGCTACAGGACTTGTAATGCTTTTTGTTTCAGGGACTCCTTGGAAATACATCTTGGGCATGTTCTTTGTTGCAGTTCTCGCTTTTATTATATTAGCTTTTACAACACCTTATCTAAAAAGTAGAATCAATACATTTTTAAATCCAAGTGCAAATGGAAGTACTTCTTCTTATCAAATCCAGCAGTCGCTGATCGCTGTCGGGTCAGGAGGAATACAAGGCAGAGGACTAGGGCAAAGTATTCAGAAGTTTAATTACTTACCAGAGCCACAAGGGGACTCCATTTTCGCTGTTGTTGGGGAAGAGCTTGGATTTATCGGTTCTTTAATTATAATTGGTCTTTATGTAGCTTTTGCTTTGCGTGGCTTTCGAATTGCTCACTATGCTCCTGACTCATTCAGCAAGCTTCTGGTAATAGGATTTATTACTATAATAACGGCTCAATCATTCATGAACATCGCCTCTATCATCGGAGTCTTTCCTTTAACTGGAGTTCCACTCGTATTCATGTCACACGGAGGAACCTCCCTTCTTATTGATATCGGACTCATGGGTATAATCTTAAATATCTCAAAATTTCAAAAGAAAAATAGTACGGAGTAGATAATTTATAACTAGAAAAAAAATAAGAAATACGTTATAATTGTTTTATATGAAAATATTACTTACAGGAGGTGGAACTGGTGGACATTTTTATCCACTTATCGCAATAGCCGAGAAAATTATTGAAGTTGCAGATAAGGAAAAAATTGTTGATTTGAAGATGTACTATATGTCTGATGATCCTTATGATAAGCGTATGCTTTTCGAGAATAGTATCAATTATATTCAAATTCCTGCAGGTAAAATGCGCATATATTTTTCACTCAAAAATATCTCTGATCTTTTCAAAACTGTTACTGGTATGTTCTTTGGGTTAATGTCAATGTTCTCTATTTATCCAGATGTAGTTATATCCAAGGGTGGTTATGCTGCTTTTCCTGCAGTCTTTGCCGCCAAGCTTCTTCGCATACCAGTCATTGTTCACGAATCAGATTCTTATCCAGGAAGATTAAATCTCTGGACTTCTAAATTCGCACAGAAAATTGCTATCTCTTGGCCGGAAGCTATCGAATATTTACCAAAAGAAAAAACAGCACTTACTGGCCAACCTATAAGAAAGAATATACTGCACGGAAGCAGGGAAGGAGCTCATGATTTTTTCAAACTAAATTCTGCACTTCCTGTTATTCTTGTTTTAGGAGGTTCTCAAGGAGCCGAGATAATAAATAATATCATTATAGAAGTACTACCAGAGTTACTTTCTAAGTACCAAATAATCCACCAGACAGGGATGAAGAACATCGACGACATCGAGGGAAGATCAAAGCTTGTAATGGAAGATAATACTGACATTTCAAGATATGTTCCATTACCATATTTGAATAATTTATCGACAAGAATGGCAGCTGGGGCAGCAGACCTGATAGTATCAAGAGCTGGTTCTGCAATATTTGAAATAGCTTCTTGGGGTATTCCATCAATTATAATACCGATTACAAATTCAAATGGTAATCATCAGAGAAAGAATGCTTACAATTACGCTAGATCTGGGGCTTGTAAAGTAATAGATGAATCAAATTTGACGCCACATGTTTTGGTGTCAGAAATAGACAGAATCATGAACGATAAGGATAAATTAGAACAAATGAAAGAAAGTGCTATTTCATTTGCGAACCCTGATGCCGCTTTAAAAATTGCTGAGGAAGCGATAAAGATAGCTCACTCTCACGAAGAAATTTAAAATATATGGAAAATAAAGAACAAAAAAAAGTTGTTACCCGTTTTGCACCTTCTCCAACAGGCTTTTTGCATATTGGTGGGATAAGAACTGCTTTATATGCTTGGGCTTATGCTAGGAAAAACAATGGTTCATTCATATTAAGGATTGAAGATACAGATAAAGGAAGAGAAGTTTCAGGATCAATTGAGCACATTATAAAATCACTTAAGTGGGTGGGTATTGATTGGGATGAAGGCCCAGATATAGGTGGGTCAAATAGTCCTTATAAGCAATCTGAAAGATTAGAATCATATCATAAATATGCAAAAATGTTAGTTGAAAAAGGTCTAGCATATCCTGACCCTTATACAGAAGAAGAAGTTGAAACTTTTAGAAAAAAAGCGGATGAAGAGAAAAAACCATTTTTATTTAGAAACTATAGACCTGAAAATACTGTCTCTTGGGACGGAGCTCAACCTTTGCGTTTTAAGGTTACTAATATCAAAAGCTATGAATGGCAAGATCTTGTTCGTGGTCACATGAAAGCAGGTGCTGAAGCTCTTGATGATTTTATTTTGATAAAAAGTGATGGATATCCAACCTATAACTTTGCTCACATCATTGATGATTTAGAAATGGGGGTGACTCACATAATGAGAGCTGACGAATTTATTTCTTCGACTCCTAAATTCTTATCTTTATATGAAGCACTAGGAATAGATAGACCTTATTTTGTAACACTTCCCCCAATAATGGGAGCAGATGGAAAGAAGAAACTGGGTAAACGTGACGGGGCAAAAGACTTTCTTGAATATAAGAACGAAGGTTATTTACCTGAGGCTATTATGAACTTCTTAGCATTCATAGGGTGGAATCCTGGAGGGGAGAAAGAAATTATTACAAAAGAAGAATTTATTAATCTCTTTGATTTAAAACAAATTCATATTAGTGGAGGTGGCTTTAATGAAGAAAAACTTGACTGGGTAAATAAAGAACACATCAAGCTCTTACCGGTAGAGAAACTAGAAAAATATGTATTTGAGTGGTTACCAATAGAATTACAAATCAAAGAAATAATTCCAATCATTGTAGAAAGAATTTCAAAGTTCGGTGATATTAAAACCATGGTAGAAAGTGGTGAGCTTGATTTCTTTTACAAGAAGTCAGAATATGATGCTTCTAAGCTTATATATAAAAATACAGATAAAAATAAAATACTAAACAATCTAAAAGAAACCATGAAAGTTCTTGAAATGACAGAGATCCAGGATTTTAATAAAGAAAACATCAAGATATTACTAATGGAGCTCGCAGGAAGTCTAGATAGTAGAGGGGAATTGTTACATCCTTTACGTTTTGCGCTCTCAGGACTCGATAAATCACCAGATCCATTCATTATTTCAGAAATTTTAGGAAAAGAAGAGACTATTTCTCGTATAAATAAAGCTATTTCTCTATTAAGTTGAATCATAGTATAATAAAGTTATAAATGAAGAATAAAACATTCATATTAATTTTGATGATATTTACTATTTTCTCTGTAGTTCATTTTTCTTCTGCGCAAACAGCAGAAGAAGTCAGAAAGCAAATTAGTGATACAAATCTCCAAATAGAAGAATTAGACAAAGAGATCAAAGCATTATCTGGTCAAATTGCTGTAACTAGCCAACAAAAGAATACTCTTGCGAATGCTATAAAGGATTTGACTCTTAAGAGAGATCAGCTTGTTAAACAAAGACAGCAAACAGAGAAGAAAATTTCAGCCACAGGTCTTGTTATTAAAACGCTTGATGGTGAAATAAATACGAGAGTTTTAAGTATAAACAAAACAAAAGAAACGATTGCGAACTTAATACGAAAATTAGACCAACAGGATGACGAAAGTATACTTCAAAAAGTCCTCTCGAATGAGAATATAAGTGATTTTAGTGTTGAATATAACAATGTGATCGGAGTTACGGATGAATTAAAGAATTATATAAATGATATTTCCACACAAAAAAATAGCCTAGCTAAAACAAAAGATGTTAAACTAGATGAACAAGAGCAGCTTAATTTACTAAAAAATACTTTAACAGCTAAAGAATCAGAAATACTCTCAAACAAAAAAGAAAAAGATGACCTATTAGTTGCAACAAAAAATAAGGAATCTGGATATCAGAAGTTGTTAGCCGACACACAAAAAAGAAAAGATGCTTTTGAAAGATCCATAGAAGATTATGAAGCACAACTTAAGTTTATATTAAATCCTAAGTCTATACCAAAAGAAGGCTCGAGTGTTCTTTCTTTTCCACTAAGTAGTATTCTGGTAACTTCTCCTTATGGATCAAGATGGGGGAAGTTCCACTATGGTTTAGATCTTAGAGCATCAGTTGGAACAGAGGTAAAAGCTATGGCTGCTGGTGTTGTGGAGGGGACCGGTGACACTGATATCGCATGTAAAGGTGCATCCTTCGGGAAATGGGTATTTATAAGATATGGGAATGGACTATCTAGTACTTATGGACACTTGTCATCCATCACAGCAACGGTTGGTCAATCAGTTAAAGCAGGTGACGTTGTTGCATATAGTGGTAATACTGGTTCATCGACAGGACCTCACCTACACGTAGCAGTGTATGCATCTGATGGTGTAAAAGTAGATACTGTCCCAAGCAAAAGTTGTAATGGTAAAATATTTACACAACCAATATCAGCTTTAACTGCATACTTGAATCCAGCTTCTTTCTTACCTAAAATTACAGACAGTATGGTTAAAAAATAAAATTTGACATTTTATCTAATAATAGTTAAAGTAAAAATAAAATATTCTTTTATTAAAATTTAGAAAAATGAAAAAGAAGAGACTTGTTGTTTTGGAATATACAGAAAAAAGAAATCAAGTAAACACAATTTGTGTTAAGGTTGCGATAGAAAAATACAAGGAGAATTTTTCTATCGATATGAATGAGGAAACTTGGAAATGGAACGGTAAAATGAGACATTTTGGAGAATCTAATTACAACAACTTCGGATTTGGAGTTATTGGAGTTTATTCTATAACCAAAGTAAAGCATTTGAATCGTATCCTTAATTGGGTTCGAGAAGTTGAAAAAATAAAATAACACAATAGAGCTGCAAAATTTGCAGCTCTATCTTTGTAATATAATACGTATTGTAAAATTTATTAAAATATGTAATTATATTAGCTGTAAGTGAAATAAATATGCCCGAGTGGCGGAACTGGTATACGCGCACGACTTAAAATCGTGTCTCGTAAGGGATGTGGGTTCGACTCCCACCTCGGGCACAAATAAAAAAACTATGGAAACCCATAGTTTTTAATATTTATTAAATTTTGCTATAATCACGTATATGTCAAAACAATATTATACTACGATAGGACTCGAAATACACGCAGAATTAAACACGAACTCCAAGATGTTTTGTGGTTGCAAAAATAATCCAGATGAAGAAAAACCCAATATAAATATTTGTCCTGTTTGCATGGCTCACCCAGGAACTCTCCCCGTCATAAACAAAAAGGCCATTGAAAATGTTATCAAGGTTGGTCTTGCTTTAGGCTCAAACATTGCAGACTTTACTGAATTTGATCGTAAGAATTATTTCTACCCAGATATACCAAAAGCTTATCAAATATCTCAATATAAGTTCCCAATTGTTTCTGGAGGCTCACTTAAAGGTGTAGATATTACTCGTGTACACCTAGAAGAAGATACAGCAACAAGCAAGCACGATAGAGGGGATTATTCTCTTGTAGACTTTAACCGTGCCGGGGTGCCTCTTATGGAGCTTGTGACTGAACCAGTTATTCACTCAGCCCGCCAAGCAGGTGACTTTGGACGTGAACTTCAAATACTTCTCAGATATTTAGGTGTATCAGAAGCAAATATGGATAAAGGTCAGATGCGCGTAGAGTTAAATATTTCTATATCAGAAGACGAAAATAAACTTGGAACAAAAGTTGAAGTAAAAAATATTAATTCTTTCCGTGCTGTTGAGCGTGCTGCTGAATACGAAATAAAGAGAATGATGGATTTACTTGGAAAAGGTGAAGGAGATAAAATTGTTCAGGAAACTCGTGGTTGGGATGAGAATAAGCAGTCTACATTCTCACAAAGAAAGAAGGAAAATGCTAATGATTATCGCTACTTCCCAGACCCAGATCTTCCTAAGCTATTCTTAAATAAAATTTTTGATATTAAAAAGATGCAAAGTGAGCTTCCTGAGTTACCTGAAGCAAGGAGAAATAGATATAGAAATGATTATGGTATTAAAGACGAAGATATAGAAAGCTACATACTAGACAAAGAACTTGGAGACTGGTTTGAAAAGATGGCAGATAAATTTTTGCAAGGTATTTCCTCGCGTAGTGAAGCAGAGAGAGGTGATTCTTTAGCAAAAATTCGTACAGCATCAAACTATATTACATCTGATTACCTTGGACTAAAGAAAGTAAACTTAGGAGCTAAGCTCCCAAGTGTTGAGAATTTTGTTGAACTTATTAATATGGTAGAAGGAGGTAAAGTTTCGTCTCGTGGAGCAAAAGATATACTCGCGATGATAGTTATTGAAGATGAATCTCCAGCAAAAGTTGCTGAAGAGAAAGGACTTATCCAAAATCAAGATGAAGGAGCTTTGAGAGAAATAGTCCAAAAAATCATAGATGCGAACCCTGTAGTTGTTCAGACTTATAAGGGTGGTAAAGAAAATGCTATAATGTCACTAGTGGGACAAGTTATGAAAGAAAGTAAAGGTAGCGCAAACCCTCAAATGGTGCAGAAATTATTAAAAGAATTATTAGCATAATATAAAAAAGCTACACAAATTATATTCTAAAAAAAGTCCTCGGACGAGGGAGTGTGAGGTGCCAGACATTTTTTTATAAAATAATTTGTTCCGCTTGGATACAAACATATGGACAAAAAATTACGTGTTGCAATAAATGGTTTTGGAAGAATTGGAAGAGCATTTTTGAAAATTGCATGGGAAAGAGAAGATATTGAGATTGTCGCTATCAATGATTTAGGTTCAATTGAGAGTCTGTCTTATTTGCTTCGTCATGATACTGTTTATCGTAATTGGGAACATAAGGTAGAAACTAATAATTCAAATTTAATAATTGATGGAAAAGAAGTTAAATTCATTTCAGAAAAAGATACGACCAAACTTCCATGGAAAGATTTAGATATAGATGTTGTTGTAGAATCAACGGGTCTCTTTACTTCATATGATAAAGCAAAATTTCACTTAGACTGCGGTGCGAAAAAAGTGGTCATCTCAGCTCCAGCAAAAGATGAAGGAAAAACAAAAGGAGAAACAATACTTTTAGGAGTAAATGAAGAGAAATTTGGGACTTGCGATATTACTTCAAATGCTTCTTGTACTACAAACGCAGCTTCACCACTCATCGGTATACTTAGTGAATCGGTTGGTATAGAGAAGGCTATTCTAAACACTGTACACGGGTATACTGCATCTCAAGCTCTAGTAGACGGTCCAAGCAAGAAAGACCTTCGTGAAGGCCGTGCAGCCGCGCAGAACATCGTTCCAAGCTCAACTGGAGCTGCAATCGCTACATCTTTAGCTTATCCAGAACTCGCAGGACTTTTTGATGGTATTTCTATTCGTGTACCAGTCCCAGCAGGATCTATAGTAGACATAACTTTCATATCAAAAAGAGAAACTTCAAAAGAAGAAGTAAATGAAATACTTAAAAAGGCGACAAAGGATCCAAGATGGGAAAAGTTATTTGCAGTGACAGAAGACCACTTAGTATCATCTGATATTCTTGGAGACTCCCATGCATCTATCGCAGACCTTGAAATGACTCGCGTTGTCGGAGGAAACTTAGTAAAAGTTCTCGGCTGGTATGATAATGAAATGGGATATACATACACACTTGTTGATCATGTAATTAAAACAGGGAATACTATAAAATAAATTTAAAATAATAAGTAATTGATTGCAAAACACTCAGATAGGGGTCCGACCCCTATCTGAGTGTTTTATTTAGATTTATGTTTTATATTCCTTCTTCTATCTCTCCTTTAAAAACAAACTCGGCGGGACCACGAAGGATTATGTGACCATCTTTGTTCTCTGAAAGAAATAGATTTCCACCCGGAAATTCTAGAGTTATCTCTTCTCCAAAGATACTCAAAGACTCAGATTTATTAAATTTATTTATGATTGAAAAAACAGCACAAGCACCAGTACCACAAGCAAGAGTCACACCGCACCCACGCTCCCAAACTTTCACCTTGAAGTAATTCTCAGACATTTTCTGTACAAACTCTACATTTATTTTGTTTGGAAAGATTTCATTATTTTCTATTTTTGGCCCGACTTCTTTAACATCTATTATATCTAGATCATCCACCATAGCCACTGCATGTGGATTACCCATCGAAACACAATTAAAGTCAAAGCCTTCTAAGGTTGTAGTTCCTTCAGGAAAGTCAGAGTGTAAGAATACAGGCGCTCCCATGTCTACGGAGTAAGTATCGTCACTATTACATATGATATTCTTTACCCCCGCTCTGGTACCAATATTTAACTCTCCTCTAGGGTAAGTTTCACTTAAGAAGAACTTAGCTGTACAGCGTATACCATTGCCACACATCTCAGCTAGCGTTCCATCACTATTATAGTAGTCCATAAAACACTCTGCCTTATTTGATTCTTGTAAAAGTATTAAGCCATCTGCTCCAACACCAAAATGTCTATCACAAAGTAATTTCACTTGCTCTGGATTAACAATTATGTTTTTACCTATATTATTTATCATAATAAAATCATTACCAGAACCATGGTATTTATAGAAATTAATCATATGGGTATTATACCTCCTTATTGCCCAAAATAAAAATATCAATAATAAAACAAAAAACTCAAATAGCTTTTACTAGAAGTTTCTTCAGTGCTTTAATTAGTATTTTAAACAAATCTTTCAAGAGTATTATTTTAATTTTTATTTTGCTATAATAGAAAAATATGAAGATTTATATTGGAAGCGATCATGCTGGCTTTGAATTAAAAAATAAAATAGTTGAATACATTAAACTCTTAAACCTTGAAGTTCTAGACAAAGGCGCTTTTTCTTTCGATTCCACAGATGACTACCCAGACTTTATAAGACCAGTGGCAGTAGCTGTATCCAAGGAAGTTGATTCTTTGGGAATTATACTTGGTGGCAGTGGACAAGGAGAACAAATATCTGCAAACAAAATAAGTGGTATCAGAGCTATAGAGTATTACGGAGGAAATCTAGAAATAGTTAAACTTGGACGTGAACACAATAATGCAAATATTCTTTCTCTCGGTGCTCGTTTTATGAGTGAAGATGAAGCCAGAGAAGCAGTTAGAATTTTCATAGAGACACCATTTTCAAATGAAGAAAGACATGTAAGAAGAATTAACAAAATAGAAACTAGTAACTAACTACTAGAACTCAATCTATGACTGAAATCATACCTGCAATACTAGCAAAAGATATAAATGACTTACGACAAAAGATCGCAAATGTTGTAAATGTATCACACACTGTCCAAATAGATATATGTGATGGTAAGTTTGTGGATTCAATATCTTGGCCCATGAATCCGTATGATGCACAAAGTGTTGCTCCTATACTTGGGGAAGAAGAGGGTTTACCATACTGGGAGAATTTAGATTTCGAATTTGATTTAATGGTTAAAGACGCCATCAAGCAGTTTGACTTTTTTGTTAGACTTGGAGCAAGGCGCATAATTTTCCACCTAGAAGCAGAAGATGAAAAAGAATTACTTGAATTCATAAACTGCATTGATCCTTACACTAGAGAGAATCTTGAAATAGGGTTAGCCATAAATACAAGTACTCCTGTCGAGAAAGTTTTCTCTTACGTTAATTCAATAGATTTTGTACAATGTATGGGAATCGGACGCATCGGCTTCCAGGGAGAACCATTCGATGAAAAAGTATTAGGACAAATAAAAGGACTCATCTCAAACTACCCAGATCTTATAGTAAGTGTTGACGGTAGCGTGAATGAGAGCACAGCTAAAAGACTTGTAGAAGCTGGAGCTAAAAGACTTGTTGTCGGTAGTGCTCTTATGCGAAGTTTTGACATCAAAGAAACTATTAAAGAATTAGAAGATTTATAATATGGAAAATATAAGTGACAAAAAAATAATTGAACTAAAAGTAATTGCAAACAACATCCGCAAGAGCATTCTTCTTATGCTTTATACAGCCAAGTCTGGCCATACAGCAGGTTCTTTAGGTATGACAGATATATTTACATATTTATATTTTATAGCTCTAAAGCAAAAAGTTGAAGAACCTATGTG
>JBBSBU010000004.1:0-11221 GCA_038250975.1 Minisyncoccia bacterium | reverse complement strand
TCTCTGTGTGTTTTCTTGCAAATACATTACTCCTCTATCATCCTCCACATTATCTCTATCAAAAAAATGTAGGCGGACACTGAAGTAAAATATAGCGAAAGAAAATATAATTTTCCTGCTATACATTCTACTTCTCTATCAAAGTAATAAGTAAGCAAGGAAAAACAAAAAGATGGTAAGAGAACTGAGAGCATTTTGACCAGGGAAAATCTAATGACTAATTACTAATTAATAATTACAAGTTAGAAATACTAGGAGAGTAAACTCGAAGAAATCTAGTGTAACTACAATAAGTAACTATGGCTATGAAATGCTTGGTATTAACACTTTATAGTATTAAATTTTCAATGATCTTAATCTCCTACCCAAATAGCTATATAGCTACTGTCTAAGAGATATTACATATTAGCATATATCATATAAGAATGCTACAGCTAACACGTATAGACATTATATAATAAGGCGTAATTATATGCAACAAATATGTGGATAAGTAAGGCCTGTTATTATACTTTGTCTAGTTTTGAAGAGGAGGTCGAGTGACTTCCCTCTCCACTTATAAGTAACGTAGACTAAGGGTCGTTTGTGACATACAAAAGAGTGGGGGCCGTAGGCCCCCACTCTTTTATTTTTTAATTTAATTCTTAAATTATTTCATGATTGTCATATACTTGGACCACCTTTTTGAACCTGTCTTTTTTATCTGTCCTTTTAAAACGAGTGCATTCAATTCTCTCTGGATAGTCTTCTCGGAACAGTCTGTGAATGAAGTTGAAATGTCCTTTATGGAAACTTCTCTACCTTTTGTAAGTGCTAATATCTTCTCTTTTCTGTCGTCTTTCTCTGAGACAGAAGCGACATGATTTGACGGTTTCGAAATCTGAGAATGAGTACTACTTGGTTTCAAATTCATAAAGGACATATTATTAGAGTTTGTCCTTTTGTCCTTTATGATATTCTCTGCATTTTCACCACCTCCAATCTGGAAATTCTCAGGCGTTGTTTCTGGTAAAGAGAACATGTTTTCATCGAGAGTAAAAGTGAAATGTTTGTCCTTCTTCTGGTGGCTATCGAGCTCACTAATCAGGATCAAAAATTCTTTCTTTAAGATGTTTGTATTCATCTCAGAAATGAAGCCAATAGTGTAAGCAATCTCAACGAAGGAAAGTATCTCACTCACATGAGAAAGAGATGAGGAAATGTGCATATGCTTATCCATCGGTGAGAGTAAAGAAAGCTTGTACATGTCCGATAGCAGTTCGACACCTAGCTGGCGAAGCTTCCCCTTCAGAGCATCATCTGTGTCCATGCAGTCTGTAACCAAGTATAGAGCGGTGACAAGCTTCTCTGTCTTTTTGTTTGCGAAATCATAAACATGCTTATCAACCAATGGTTTAAAATCAGGGACATTATTTTGTCCGTATGAATTTGAAACCGTTTTTTGTGTGTCCTTTTGGTTATTCATTTGTCCTTTTCTTGCGAGTAGCAAGAGATTAATGTCTTTAATATGTCCATTATATACTGAATTCTTTTGAATGCAAGAAAAATAATAAAGTCCACCCCGCCTCGTTCCTCGGCACCCCTCAAGAGGGGAATTTTAATTCCCCTCTTGAGGGGTGGACTTTGTAATCAAAGGACGGGGTGGAAGAATTTAAAGTTATTTTTAAAGTTATCCACAGGTGCATAATAATTTCCCGCACCCGGTATGGGGCATCTTTTATACCGGGTGAATGAAATTATTATGCACTCGTTAGCACAATTTTTTTAACAAAAAATTGTGCTATAATAGATATAATGTTGCGTTGTTTTTTAATAGAACAAATGACGTGATTTTAACTAAATCATATGGCAAAAAAAGATACAGAAAATGAGGACAAAGAAGATACAAAAAAAGGACGTAAATCTGGCAAAAAAGGCAAAAGGAAAATTGAACTAAAAGAAGAAACGACAGAGAGTGTCTGGGGTATAGGATTTATCGTTTTAGGGCTTTTAATTTTATTATCAATATTTCGTTTAGCAGGGGTCGCAGGTGATTTCATTTATAAAATATTAAACTCATTCTTTGGATTTGGGTACTTCTTGCTACCTATCATTCTTGGCATCATCGGGGTTTCATTTTTGCGAAAAGGAAGGATCGATGTCGCGAGACTCCACTCTGCAATGGGGCTCTCTGTCTTACTCTCAACTCTCGGTATCATGGACATCGCAACGAACGGAATCGGAGAAACGACAGTCCTCACATACGGTGGCCAGCTCGGTAGAATGGTGGCTTGGATATTCTCCCCTTTTGGAACTTACGGAGCGATACTACTACTCGGAGCAATACTCATAACTTCACTTATTATCTTAGCAAACGAAAAGCCAAACTTACTTGGACTCTGGTATAAAATTAAAAATATTTTCACGAAAGAGATTGAGCTTCCTTTTACTCATAAAGAGGTGGTAGCTGAAGATGTGGAAGTGATAAAAGAAGTGGACAAACAAAAAGTAGAGATTAATGAACAAAGTATGGAATATGCTGAAGGAGAAATTAATGCTACGAAAAGTCGCGCTTCAAAGGACACTGCGCGACACGATTCTGCAAAATCGCACACCAACTACGTCGCTCCTCCACTATCACTTCTTGAGAAAGACAAAGGTAAGCCAAACATCGGTGATATGAAAGGAAATACGAACATCATCCAGCGCACACTGCTGAACTTCGGCATCCCTGTAGAAATGGATGAAGTGACAGTCGGACCTACAGTCACTCGTTACGCTTTAAAGCCAGCTCAAGGTGTGAAGCTTTCTCGCATCGTCGGGCTTCAGAATGACTTGGCTCTAGCTCTCGCTGCTCACCCTATACGTATCGAAGCTCCTATCCCTGGAAAGTCTCTCGTCGGTATCGAGATTCCAAACAAGGTGAAGTCAACCGTCGGACTTGCAACACTTCTCGCTGATGATAAATTCCAGAACTCTCCAAAGCCTCTGACTGTCGCTCTCGGACGCGGACTCTCTGGTAAAGCTGTCTTCGGTAACTTAGCAAAGATGCCTCACGCTCTTATCGCAGGAACAACAGGCTCTGGTAAGTCTGTAACGATCCACTCGGTCATCACTTCCCTTCTATATAGAAATGGACCAGAAGACATGAAGCTCATCATGGTAGACCCAAAGAGAGTTGAGCTAACCCTTTACAATAAAATCCCTCACTTGCTTACCCCTGTTATTACTGACCCAAAGAAAACAATCCTTGCTCTTAAATGGGCTGCTAAAGAAATGGATCGACGCTACGATGTGCTTCAAGCAGAATCTGTTCGTGATATCGAGTCTTATCACTCGACGGTCTATGCGAAAGCTAAAGAAGGTGAAGCAGAAAGAATGCCTTATATCGTTATCGTTATCGACGAACTTGCAGATATCATGCAGGCTTATCCAAGAGAGCTCGAGAGTGCCATCGTACGTCTGGCTCAGATGTCTCGTGCTGTTGGTATCCACCTTATCCTCTCTACACAAAGACCATCTGTGAACGTCATCACAGGCCTTATTAAAGCCAACGTTCCGACTCGTGTCGCTCTTCAGGTGTCATCACAAATCGATTCTCGAACTATTCTTGATCAAGGTGGTGCTGAGAAACTTCTCGGAGCTGGAGATATGCTATACGCCAGTGGAGAGATGAGTCAACCAGAACGTATACAAAGTGCTTATATTTCTGAAGATGAAGTGAAGCGAGTAGTAGAATACTTGAAGAATGCATATATGGATGAGATACCTGACCAAATAGAACTCTCCGGTAGTATTGAAAAAGGTGGAGGTGGACTCTTCAGTGACAGTCTTGAAGGCGGAAGTGATGGAGATGATGACTTGTTCGAAGATGCTCGAGAGATAGTCATAAGAGACCAGAAGGCTTCAACTTCATACTTACAAAGAAAGCTTGGTGTCGGATATGCTCGTGCTGCCAAGCTTATAGACATGCTCGAAGAACGTGGAGTTGTCGGACCTGGAAATGGAGCAAAGCCTCGAGAACTCTTAGAAAAGCCTATGGACCATACGGACGATATTATAGTATAATAGTAATGTGGATTAGCGTCGCGCTAAAAGGACGGTTGCGCGACGTGATTCCGCTAAATCAATTAAATGCGAGACATAAAAAATAAGAATATGAAGTGGTGGTTAGGATTTGCATCCTTCTTTGTACTCTTTTTCTTAGTCGGTTCATTTGCTTACCTGAAAATGTCTTTCCTTATAAAAGGAGTGCAAATAGAAGCCAAAGTAGAAAGACAAGATAGCTCCTCTTCCCTTGCCAACATCAAAGGTAATGCTAAGAATGCAATTTATATAAGTATTAACGGCAGAGAAATATTCATAGACAAAGATGGAAGCTTCAGTGAGCCAGTTGTACTTATCCCCGGCCTGTCTGTCATCACTATCGACACAAAAGATAAATTTGGTAAGAATAAAGAAAAAGAATTTCAACTCGTTTATAACAGAGAGAGTGCTCCGTCGGTCGCACTTGTAGAAAAAGATATTAATACTAATTAAAAAAAATAAAGAATAAATTTCTTATAATAATCTTCCTCGAGGGGCGTGCACAAGGTCGGCGGACCGAGCAATGAGGAAATTTTCAGCAGAAAATTATCCGGACCCGAGAGGAAGAGTTATTCTAAGAAATTTAATTAATTTAAATAAAAACCAATTTATGGCATTTCAAAAAAAAGCAAAAAAAGAAACAAAGACAACTGGTGCCGCTATAGAAGATACTATTAGATCTATCCAAACAAAATTCGGAGAGGGGGCGATCATGAAGCTTGGAGATGCTCCAAAGGTAGATATTGACGTCATCCCTACTGGCTCTATCGGTCTTGATATGGCTCTTGGAGTCGGTGGTGTACCAAGAGGCAGAATGATAGAAATATTTGGACCAGAGTCTTCTGGTAAGACTACTCTTGCCCTTCACATCGTAGCAGAAGCTCAGAAGAAAGGCGGTGTCTGTGCTTATATCGACGCTGAGCATGCTATGGATCCAGACTATGCTGGAAAGCTTGGAGTAAACATAAATGAACTTCTTATCTCTCAGCCTGATAACGGCGAACAAGGTCTTGAAATCACAGAAAGTCTAATACGCTCTGGTAAGATAGACGTAGTCGTCATCGACTCTGTCGCTGCTTTGACTCCTAAAGATGAAATCGAAGGAGATATGGGTCAGTCGCACGTCGGTAAGCAAGCTCGACTCATGTCGCAAGCATTGCGTAAGCTTACAGCTATCATCGCCCACTCAAAGACTGTCGTCATTTTCATAAACCAGATCCGTATGCAAATCGGTGTTATGTTCGGTAACCCTGAGACTACTCCAGGAGGAAAGGCTCTAAAGTTCTACACTTCTGTCCGCTTGGATATCCGCAGAATTGCTCAAATAAAAAAGGGTGAAGAAGTCGTCGGAAGTCGTACTCGTGTGAAAGTTGTAAAGAACAAAGTTGCAGCTCCTTTCAAACAAACAGAATTCGATATACTCTATGGTGAAGGTATCTCACGTGAAGGAGAAATCATGGCTCTCGGAGAGAAGCTTGGAATCATCAGTAAATCTAGCGGAGCGATATTCACTTACTTGGGTACCGCTAAACAGAAAGAGAAAGGCGGATTCGAAGAAATAAAACTTGGACGTGGATACGACGCTGCTCGTACATACTTAAGAGACAACAAAAAGCTATCGGAAGAGATACTGAAAGAAGTTCGAGGCCGTTTTGGAGAAATACAAGTATCAAGCGCAGCAGAATAGTATTCTACTATATCCGAACTATAGAATATAAAATAGCTTCCCTCTCGGGTCCAGATAATTTCTTACTAGAAATTTCTTCATTGCTCGACTCGACAGTCTTGCGCACGCCCCTCGATGAAACTATTTTATATTCTATAATTAAACTTGAGATGATGTACATATTTTGCTATACTCATTTTGTTATCAGTTAATCTATAAATATTATGCTTGAATACAGTGAAATACGTACAGGAAAAGTCATTATTCATGAGGGTGAGCCTTGTGAAGTGCAAGATAACCATGTTGCTCGTACACAACAGCGCAAACCTCAGAACCAAGTGAAGCTCAAGAGTTTACTCTCTGGGCGTACTTGGAATACCGTTTTTCATGCTTCTGATAAGGCAGATGAAGCAGAAATCAGTAAAAAGAATGTGAAATTCTTATACAAAAATAAAGGTGAATACTGGTTCTCAGATGCAGAAGATGCATCAGACCGCTTTCAGCTTGATGAAAAAATAATCGGTGACAGCTCGAAATATCTTAAATCCAATGAATTAGTAGAAGCTGTCGTCTGGGATGATGACGATGAAGAGAAAATAATAAATATTAAACTTCCCATCAAAATGGAATTCTTAATCAAGGAAGCTCCCCCATCCATCCGTGGTAACACTGCCAACGGTGGAGGCAAGCTTGCCATCCTAGAAAATGGGGTGAACATTCAAGTCCCCTTCTTCATAGAAGCCGGAGAGCGAGTCATCGTGAATACTGATACTGGTGATTACGTAGAAAGAGTTTCAAATAAATAAAACACCAATTTAAATTCCCCAAAGCCTTGCTTTGGGGAATTTAAATATACTTTATTTATATTAAATTTCTAACCTTCGATTGTGATACCGGCTGAGCGAGCTTGGCCTTCTATCACTTTCATAGCACCTTCAATGTTTTTAGAGTTTAAGTCAGGCATCTTCTTCTCTGCGATCTCTCTAACCTGAGCTCTTGTTATCTTTCCTACTTTTGAAGTATTTGGCTTACCTGAGCCCTTCTCTACACCTGCAGCTTTGAATATCAGATTTGCCGCTGGAGGAGTCTTCACTTTTATATCATAAGTGCGGTCTTCATATACTGAAATAACTACACCGACGATGTCTCCTGCATCTTTCTGTGTCATAGCATTGAACTTCTGACAGAACTCTGCAATGTTCACGCCAGCTTGACCTAATGCGGGTCCAAGTGGCGGAGCTGGAGTTGCCTTTGCGGCTGGTATTTGTAATTTAACTTTTTTTGTAATTTTTTTTGCTGCCATAATTTTTTTGTTTAACTAATATTGAAGCTTAGCGTAACAGACTTAATCTAACATATTTCTATAAAAATTCAAAATAGTCTTATCATAGGAGCTTGGGAGGCTGTCGAACCTGGCACTAGGAATTTTTCAGCAGAAAAATATCCGTGTTCTCCTCTTGAGAATAACTATTTGAATAGTTACATCTTTTTGATTTGTAAGAAATCAAGCTCCACAGGAGTCTCACGTCCAAACATTGAAACAAGAATCTTAACTTTACCTCTCTCGTTATCTATATCACTCACCTTTCCTTCAAGATCTTTAAATGGACCATCTGCAATACGGACAATTTCTCCTAGCTCCAAATCCATCTGATGCTTTGCGATGTTGTTGTTATTCTTCTCCATGCGGCCAAAAAGTGCATCTACTTCATCTTTGTTCAATGGAACTGGATTAACTCCTGCTCCAACGAACCCTGTAACACGAGGAGTGTTTCGAACAACGTACCATGAGTTATCATCCACAATCATATCCACAAGGACGTAACCTGGGTAAACCTTTTCTTCTGCTTCAACTCTCTTCCCTCCTTTTATTTTTATCTTTTTTTCTGTAGGAACAACAACGCTAAAGATCTTGTCATTAACTCCAAGTGAATCTATTCTCTGTTTTAGATTACGCATAACTGCATTCTCATATCCTGCGTAAGTATGAATTGCATACCAATTCCTCTCGCCTTTTAATTCTTGTTTTGCCATATATAAATTAGGTTCTAGTAACTAGGTTCTAGTAAACAAAACAAAGTTACTGAAAACACTTAGTGATTATCTTGAAATTAATAATTCTAGACCTCTACTAAATATAAAGTCTAGGAAACCTAAGTAGTAAGCTACAAGTATTGAAATAGCTAAAACAGCTATTGTTGCATAGATAGCTTGCTTGCGCGTAGGCCATGTTATGTTTTTTGATTCAGCGTATACGTCTTTAAAAAATTCTGTTACTTTGTCCATGTATTAATTAGTTAATGTTAATAATGTGTATTTAGACCTTTAGATAAAAGGATTATTTTAGATTTATAAAATTCCTCTCTTATTAAAAAGCACCCCGGAGGGCTTCTATATAATATACATCTAAGAAGCCCGGAAGTCAAATAGCCCCGCCAACTAGTTGGCGGGGCTATTTTCAGATTATTATTTTATTTCGTAAGTGATTGTTACGTTTGAGATAATCTTATTCTCTCCTTTTGGTAACTCTGGAGCCCTACTACTGTCTGCCACTTCCCCTGCACCGAGCATTGTTTTTGCAGATGAATACATAGGATAATTATTTCCATTCTCATAGAAGCTTGTAACTTTACCAAGCTTTACTCCAAGCTCTTTCGCTAGAACTTCTGCTTTAGATTTCGCATCGTCTATCGCATTTGCACGTGCTTCCTCTTTTATCTTATCCTCATCATCAATAGAGAATGTGGGTCCTGTGATATCACTTACTCCAAGACCTGCGAGTCCGGTACGGATTTCACTTGCATTATCGACTTCACGAACCTTCACAGTAATTACTTGAGTTGCTGTGTATCCGACAATCTTTGGATCACTCGTTGGGCATGGATATGTATAACATGATACTTTCTCATATGAATACTTCGGATTTATCCCACCATACTCTGACTTAATATCCTTGTCTGCTATCTTTTGATCTTTTAAGTATGATAATGTTTTAGTAATCGATTCATTCAAGAGATCTTGAGCTTCTTTGGAAGTCTTCCCTTCTTTGTTTAAATTAATAGATAAAGAAGCAATGTCTGAAACTGCCATAACTTCACCTTTGCCGGTGATAGAGATAGTATTTGCAGGCTGGTTACCACGACCAACGTAGCTGGTGTTCTTAACCTCGTTTACAAAACGAGCGATTGTGAATAATGATATAACTATTAATAATATAAAAACCGAAATGCTTATTTTTTTGTCTTTTAATAATGTTTCCATGGGATTCATTGTAACATGAGATCGGGTATATTGAAAAGCAGTGTCAGAGGTGAATTTATTCTTTGTTTAAAGCAACTATCGGATCTAATCGAGCTGCATTCCGAGCTGGAAAAACTCCAAAAATGATGCCGATAACCATAGAGACAGAAACAGATAAAACAACACCCCAAATAGGCACAATAAATTCCCAAGATAAGCCCTGACTTTGCGCAATTTTTGAAACGATATACGACAAGAATGAACCTCCAATAATCCCAAAAACTCCACCGATGATGGTCAGTAAGACGGCTTCAATCATAAACTCATAGAGTATGTCATTATTGCGAGCACCTAAAGCTTTCTTCAAGCCAACTTCACCGATACGTTCAGTAACAGCCACATACATAATATTCATAACACCTACTCCCCCAACGACCAAAGATATGGAAGCAATAGCAATAAGTAAAAAAGTAATCGCTTTTAGAATAGTATCGAAAGTACCAAGCGCTTCTTCTTGAGTGTTAACTTTAAAATCATCTTTTGAAGGATCTGTAATATTATGATTGATTCTTAAAGTGTCAGTGATATCAAGAGCTGTGACTTCAGCAAGATTATTATCGTAAAGTTCTACTATCCCATAAAATAAGTAATCTATGCCTTGAATTTTCTTTTGTAGTGTAGTTATGGGGATATAGACCTGGTCATCTGATCCATCGAATCCACCCTTTTTCTCATAGACACCAATAACTTCAAAATTAGTAGTTCCGACTCTTATCAGCTTACCCAAAGGATCAGTGTCTCCAAAAAGATCCGTCGCAATAGTATTCCCTAAAACCGCAACTTGGGATAATCCTCTATCTTCTTCTGCTGTATATCCACGGCCAACTTCTATAACACTTTTATCAATATCAAAACGTGAAGCAGAAGCTCCGAAAATTAAAGAGTTCTTTGATGTATCTTTGTATGTTACAACTAGTTGCCCGATAGAGGCGCCGTAAGCATTCTTTACATTCGGTAATTTCTTTATATCTTCTAAATCTTTAATTTTCAAAGTTGTGACAGGAACAGCATTCGAAGCAGAGCTATTTGCTTGGCCAGAAGAAGAACTCGATGAAGAGTTTGAACGATCCTTAGTAGAAGAAGGGACTGAAGTTTCAACAAAGACTACGTTTGTTCCATTTGCTTCAATTTGAGAGTTTATGTAACTTTTAAATCCTTCACCTAGAGATAAAACGAGTATGACAGTCCCTATACCAATCATGATACCAAGCGTCGTCAAAAGAGTTCTAGTCGGACTAGACTTTACACCTCGTATAGCTTGCTTAAAGTAAATATTATTAAACATATTATTCATATCTTAGAGCTACTATAGGATCTAACTTTGCAGCCTTAATGGCTGGGTATAATCCAAAGACGACACCAACGATTAAAGAAACAGAAACTGCAAGTACTATCGCCAAAGGTGAAATTATAAAAGCCCAATCATAACCTGCAAATCGTGCTCCGAGTGCGACAATATAAGAAACAACAATCCCTAAAACAATACCTAAGACACCTCCAGAAAGAGTCAGGACTATCGATTCAAGAAGGAATTGATTGCGGATATTTTTATTAGTTGCTCCAATTGCTTTACGAAGTCCTATCTCACGAGTACGTTCAGAAACATTCACTAGCATTATATTCATAATGCCAATACCTCCGACAACAAGAGCGATCGCGGCCATTAATGCTAAAAATATTTTCAAAGTATCTGTAATCCCAGTCAGCAGTTTAATCGCATCAGCCAAATCACGAACAGAGAAGTCATCGTTATTTGGATTTGTTATATGATGCTCATCACGAAGAACTAAAGTTATGTCATCTATTGTCGCTTTAACATTAATAGTCTCATCTACTTTCACACGTATGGCTTGTACATAGTTTATACCTAGGATTTGTCTCTGTCCGATAGAAAATGGAATATAAACTTGATCATCTTGATTCTGAAAAGCGGCTGTCCCCATTTTCTTCTGGACCCCCACAACCCTAAAAGGGATACTGCTAGTCACACTTGCGCTACTGGATCTACCACCTGGAATTTTTATTTTCACAACCTTACCTATCTCATTCCCATTTGGAAAAAGAGAAGTAGCCACATCATAACCCAAGACTACAACATTTGCCCCCGAGCGCCCTTCTTCTTCTGAGAAGAATTCTCCTTTTATCATTTCAATATTCGCAATACGAGGATAATTTCCATCAACGGCAGTG
>JBBSBU010000003.1:0-12514 GCA_038250975.1 Minisyncoccia bacterium | reverse complement strand
TCTCCTATATGAGCTATGAGTATCACAATGGCACCTTTTTTCTGTAAGAACTCTATGGTCTTTATTGATGCTTTAATTCTAAAATTATCTAGGATTTTAGAATCTTTCATCGGCACATTATAGTCAACACGAACCAAAACTCGTTTACCTTTTAATATACTTATGTCTTTTAATGTTTTCATTTTAATTCTTTTAAATTACACTACACAGGACAACTAAAGTGTAGCGGCTAAATTAATAATTATTCCAAACTTCTTTGGGTTTAGACTATCACGACCAATGAGTAATCCATCAGCTTGACCTTCTTTCATGAAAGATTCTGCGTTAAGAGGATTCACAGATCCACCATATATAATTCTTAATCCATTTGCAGTACCCACTCCATACAAATCCGCTATAATTTTTTTAATAAAAATCCTTATCTCCATAAACTCAGAAGGACTAGCGACTCTTTCTGCGCTGTTTCCAATAGCCCATACTGGCTCATAGGCAAATACAACATCTTTTATTTGAGATTTATTTATACCATTTAGTGCTTCTACTATTTGTTCTTTGATAAAGGAAAGGTAAAAACCATTAGAATCTCTTTTGCTTTCTCCAATGCATAAAATCACTTTGAGTTTAGACTTCAACGAAACTACAATCTTTTTGTTTACAATATTATTTGTCTCACCTAGTAATCTTCTTTCGGAGTGACCCACTAGCACATAAGTAACTCCAAAGTTTTTAACCATCTCTGTTGAAACTTCTCCTGTAAAAGATCCTTCCTTCTCATAAAAAACATTCTGACTTCCAAGAGAAATATTTTTATTCTTTAATTTATCTTTTATGTACAAAAAAGGAGACGGCGGACATACCACAATATCTACATTCTTTACTTTTTTATTTTGTTTTGCGATGTTAGTAAAAATGATTTCCGCTTCATTCTTACTTTTAGGATTCATCTTCCAATTGGCAACTATAAGCTTATTTTCTATTGTCATTTGACCATTATACCATATATTCTGTATATTTTCTTGTATAAAACAATGCATATTAAGCTATGTAATATGCATTGTTTTATTGATTATTTTATTTCTTCCCAAGATATTGTAGTATATTTATCAGACGTTAATGGAAATGATGGAGGGGGTCCATATAATAGATTTGCATCATAATTAATAATACGATTATCATATCCCGTATTATCGGTATAAGAGAAACCATATCTTTGATTACTACCAATCATACCATATAAAGTAATGGTAGATCTTAGGTGGTAAGGACTGCAACTACTGCTATAGTAGTGCCTCCCGACTCTACCGTTGTTAGCCATAAGAGCTGCATCTATTTTTAAGTTTGTGTCACTAACCATACCTACTGTTATATCTTCCTGTGCTATTAATCCAATGACGTCTCTTCCGTCATAATTTGTATAAAGTAGATCATCGTTAATAAAAATATTCTTTCTCTGGTTTGGATTGTCAGGGAATTTACCTGCTGCAATAGTAAGGCGTGCTGTATTTATTTGACCATCTACCCAAACATTGTCTTCAACAAAAATCAGTCCATTGGCTGGATTATTATAAGTACCAACAAGTGTTTCTCCATTTGAAGATTTTATACTCCAGGTACCCCAAGTTGCATCATTATTACTTGAGCTCGTCGAGCAATTACTTGAAGCAGATTCCAGTTTAGTTACTTTATATACGCTGTATGTATCATTTGTTTTTAAAACTATATGATATCCTAAAACACCAGATGATGGTAAATATTTTCCTCCAGATTGAGCATTGGATTTTATAACAGAAAGATCATTCGTTATACCTGTAAAATCCGATTGAGGAACAGGAAATTGACGCCCAGCGATGAAAACATCATTTCTGTCTGGAACTAATTTGGGAGGAGCCTCAGTAGAACGAAAAGAATCATTAATATTTGAATCATATGTGTTTACGTGGGTATGCACACCAAATTCCTTCCCACCAGAATGATCTGGATCGGAATAAGAAGAAAGTGCGCTGGTAACTAAATTATGAGCAATACCATCAAATCTGATCCCCTCATTTGAGTGTATGGGCCCATAAACTTCGGTCCCTTCGCCAAAACGCATAAAATCATTAGCAATAAAGGCGTATTTAGCGAAAGAAGGAATTGCCAGCTTCGTCTGGATAGTTCTTTTCAAAGAAGGATATGCATCTACCCTACCTTCTGATTTTATTTTTACAATTGTTGATCCAATGATTGGTGGGGTAATAGTCAAATAAAATTTTCCAATAGTATTTCCATCTTTATCCTGGAAATTGTGGACATAAGGACCATTATTCTGAGTTCCATCTTTAAAATCATTTGGACTATGTGCTAAGTGCCAACGATAATAATCGATACCTGTTTCCGCTATTTGAAAAGCCTGTTCACTGTATAATGTTTTTCTGGTTAATTTTATACTATAAGAAACCCAAACTACAAAAAAGGTAACTACAGCAATTGCTAACGTAGAAAAAATTAATATATTTAATAAGATAATTCCTTTTTTTTTATTATTTATTTTTCTCATTTTTATTATAAATTATCTTTAAGGTTTCTTATACTTACTTGTGTACTAACAGATATAGCAGATGGAGGTCTACTAGGATCTTCATCTATACTTAAATTTATTTTAACCAAACGTACGTTCATAATAGATATCGGTTGTAAAAGAGGCTGGCTAGTACCATTATAATTAGTATCAAAGTAGATAAAAACTGGATTTGTAGGAATATTCCTTATACCTTTTATAATATCTGTAATTGTTTCATTTGCTGATAAATATTGCAAAGGACTACCAGATGGCACAGTAACACCTCTCTTTAAAATATTGCCCAATAAGAAATATCTTATTCTTTCTTTACTTCCATTATTATCTATATCTGTATAAAAAATAAATTCTGTATCCCCAGTTTTCTCTATGGGGTAAGAACCCAGAGATGAAGGAGACGCTGATCGTATTTCTGAGGCAATAGGTTGCAATACCTTCCTTGCATCATCATAAGATGTTAGGCCATTAGAAAAAACATTATTATAATAGTATATATTTCTTGCAAAAGTGCTAACACCAACCATTATTATTACAAAAATAGAAATGGATATTAATGTTTCAATTAATGTAAATCCTCTATTTTTATAAAATTTAACTTTTCTATTAAACATAATTTATTGAGAAATAGTAATTTCTTCTTTTCTCCAATTACTATCAATTGTAACCTTTTTTGAAGTACTTTGATAACCTGTTTTGCTAACTAAAACATTATAAGTTCCTGTTTGCAAAGCAGAGAATGAGACTTGACCGGGTGGTATACAAGAAGATGCAAAAGTTACAGATATGTCTGAAACCATTGGAGAAAAAGAAGTATTCACTGTTGAGAGAGATATACGATACCTAAGATATTGATGACCATTATGGGAAGAATCAATATTTTGATTTGATGAAGTATAGTAGGTATTAGATGTTCCATCTGGGCCTACATAATTCCAAGTTAAGTTGTCGTTATTTGTTGCTATTTGTAATTTAACACTACCTACTCCTGTTTGTGCTGATTGTGAAATTGGATTCCAAATTATTTGTTTAAAGTTACTAATAGATCCTGTATCAAAAGTCGAAGATGTTAAAACTCCACTTGAGGCATAGCTTCCAAGAACATTTTTCAATTTTATATTCCCAACTAAAGTAGTAGAGTCAATGTTTCCATCTGAAGATAAGTACTTGTTTGGATCTGTAAAAGTCGACTGTCCACCACCCAAAGACCAATCCGTTTGAATCATAAATCCTTCATTTGTTACAAATGTTTTATTATAACTACTTGGTCCAGTTAGTGTAACTGTTGCGTCTGAGATAGATAGCCCTGTAGACTGGTCTCTTACTACAACAAGTAACCTTCTCCCATTTTTAGGAGCAGTTATAATTTGCATATTTAAGCTGGTCTCAGGGTTTATACCCAAAGAAAGAAGCGGATTGGTCCCGATAATGTCGTTCAGACTATCAGTACCATTTACCATATATGTATCCCACTCAACATTTGACAAGCTCATTACACCCAAAGAATTCGTAGCTAAACTTTGAGAATATTTATAAATAACAGGATTTTTCCCGATAAGTTTGTTTCCATTAATACTAAAATTAAAGTTAGGAGTTACAGCACACATATTATTTATACTAGATATGTTTAAAGAACTAACCTTGTCGATAGTAAAAGATACCTGGGTTATTTGTTGGACAAGCACTGTAATATTCGGTTTTACTGGATTTAAATTAGGGGCAATACCAGATGGATAAGTTCTTTCTGTTGAATATCCGCTCTTTGATACGGTGATTTGATAACTACCATTAGAAGGAGGAGCATCTACTATTGTTAGTAAGCCATTATCATCTGTTTTGTCATTCAAATTTATATTTGGAACAATAGAGTTATTAATAATATTAACATCTGCTTGTGGTACAGGTACACCCGAAGCATCAAACACTTTAACTACTAATGCTCCATTTGTAGAAGCTGTCTCTAAATTCTTTGGAGCTACTTTTGTTGTAAATGAAATAGATGAAGTATTTTTACAACTTTGACATGAAATTGTAAGTTCTACCATCTTCATATCAGCAGGTGAAGTATCTTTCGGTTTACCATCAAAAGTTCCATCGAAAGGATCGTCAAAATTCCTTACAACTGTTTTTATTAAAAAGTTTTTACCATCTCTTGGAGTTACCTGACTTTGAGATAAGACTCCTGAAGGAATGCCGCTTACAGTTCCAATATCTTTATACTGAAGGTTTCTAACTATCTCAAATTTCTCATTTGCTAAAGTTGTCATTATGCTGTTTACACGTACAACAGCCATTGCTTTTAATATAGTCAAAAAACCTGTATATATCGCAACAGCAACCATAACAAAGATAGCAACAGAGACCAAAACCTCAATAAGAGTAAAGCCGTTTTTGTTATTTTTAATGGGAGTATCAAGCATAGTATTAATTAATTGTATCCATAACTGAATACATTGGCTTAATCATAGCAATTGCAAAGAAACCAACAGCAGATCCAATGAATATCATAAGTATCGGCTCTATAATAGTAGAAAGATTTTTTGTTTTATTATCCACTTCGATTTCATAAAAATTTGCAATATCAGTAAGCATCGATGAAAGCTTCCCCGTCTCTTCCCCTACTTCAATCATTTCCCCCACCATAACTGGATATAAATGTACATTCTCCTTAAAAGAAATCGATAATGAAACTCCTTTTTCGATTGAATTAATAGAGCTGTGTATTAATTCCTTATAATGAACATTTTGCAAAACTTCTTCTGTAATGGATAGTGCTCTAGATAAATCAACTCCGGAAGATAGCAGGGATGACAATGTTCTTGCCGTCCTGGCTGTATTCATTTCTCTTATAAGATTACCTAATACTGGAGCCTTAATAATTAATAAATCAAAATATCTTTGAGTAAATTTTAATTTAGCAAACATAGTAAATACTCCCACAACAGATCCCACAATCAAAGCAAATAAAAAGAAATGCTGACTTAAAGAATCTGATATGAAAATTATAAATCTTGTACTAGCGGGAAGCTCTACTCCGACATCGGCAAAAGTACTTGTAAGTGTTGGCACGACGTATATCATCATAAGAACACCAATCAAGAAAATGGCCCCAACTATTATACTAGGGTAAATAAGTGCTCCTTTTATTTTTCTATTTAGATCATATGTCTTCTTAAGAGTAACTCCTATCTCTGAAAGAGTGGAAGGTAAGCCTCCAGACTCTTCCCCTGAATGCACCATAGAGACAAAGACTCCTGAAAATACCTTAGGGTATCTTTTCATTCCAGTCGATAGTGTCCCTCCTTTATTTATATCCTCAATGAGTGACTTCAGAACGTCCTTAAATGTATTGTTCGTAGTTTGCTTTTCTAAAACTGAAAGAGCTCTAGTTAAAGATAATCCGGCAGAAAGCATTCCACTTAAATTATTTGTAAACATTATTTTTTCAGACAAAGAAACTCTTCCAAAAATTTCTAAATTCATTGAAAGTTTAGCTTCACTTTTATCAAACTCTTTTATAGAAAGAGGAATACTCCCCCTCTCTCTAATTTCTTTGGCTAATGTGAAAGTATCTGGTGATTCTGCTATCCCTTCTAATACTTTTCCATCTTTATCTTGTTCTTTGTATTTAAATTTCATGATATTTATCAACAGATTAAACTTGTATCTCTTTTACTCAGAAACTACACGCAAAACTTCTTCTATGGATGTTACCCCCGAAGCAACCAAGAAAATTCCGTCTTCTAGCATTGTCATCATACCTTCACTTTTTGCTAGTTTTTCAATTTCATCAGCAGAAGAACCTTTCAGTATCATTTCTTTTACTGTTGAACTGACTTCAAGAACTTCATGGATCCCAACTCTTCCTTTATAACCATCCGCTGAATCTTTGTTAGGTTTTGGTTTGTAAAAAGGTATATCTTTCCAAGTTGCATCTTCTTTGACAATATTCTCTTTTCTTAAAGCATCCAAAACAACATCTAGATTTACAGATTTACTTAAAGATGAGAGTTCAACATCACTTAGTAAATATTTCTCCTTCTCTTCTGAAAGCTTTCGAACTAAACGTTGAGCAATGATAGTCTTAACTGTTGAAACAATCAAGAACGGCTCTACTTCCATATCAATCATACGCGGTATAGCTCCTGATGCTGAGTTTGTATGTATAGTAGAAAGAACCAAGTGTCCAGTCAAAGATGCATTAACAGCCAAAGAAGCTGTCTCTCCATCGCGAATCTCTCCCACCATTATAATATCAGGGTCTTGGCGTAATAGAGTACGAAGTCCATTTGCAAAAGTGAGCCCTATTTCAGCTTTTGTCTGAGTCTGATTTATTCTGGCCATTTGATACTCTATCGGGTCTTCGACTGTTGAAATATTTACATCTGGAGTGTTAAGGATGTCGAGCATGGTATATAGTGTTGTTGTTTTACCAGAGCCAGTAGGTCCAGCAGTAAGAAGCATTCCTGTACGCTTATTCATACCTCGATGAATTCTCTCAAGAGCTTCTCCATGAAAGCCTAAACCTTCAAGAGAAAATCCTTTAGCGTTTTCTCTTAAAATACGAATAACTGTTTTCTCTCCAAAATATGTAGGTAAAGTCGAAACACGAAATGAAACTTTTCCTCCATCACTTACTATTTTAAAACGCCCATCTTGTGGCAAGCGCTTCTCATCTAGCTTAAGATTTGAAAGAACCTTTATTCTAGCAACGATACCAGAAGCAGTGTCTCTCGGTAAAATCATGGCATCATGAAGTATCCCATCTATTCGATATCTGACTACCAAAGACTCTTCGCATGGTTCAATGTGGATATCAGAAGCACCTTGAGATATAGCATGCGAAACGAGAGTGTCAACAATTTTAACAATAGGTAAATCTTCTGCTAGTTCCTTTTCTGTTTTGTTTTCACTATTTACATTTTTCTGCCCAAAATTTAGACCTTCAAGTATTGGACTCAAAGAATTCGATTCTTTTTTAATAATATCCTCAAAGTCAGCTTGCAAACTTTTCTTATATAAAGAAAGAGCCTCTTTGATTGAATCAGAAGATGTCATGCGTGGAAGGATTCTTGTTCCTACCTTCTTTTTTATAAAATCAATAACAGGTAAATTATCAACATCAAGCATCGCAACCTCAAGACCATTGTCTGTTTTCTTGTAAGCGATAATGTTGTTATTACGAGCGATCGGCTCAGGAATGAGATTCAAAACTTCAAGTGGAATATGTTCCCCTTTTAGACTCACAAAAGGAATACCTAAAGATACAGCTTGCATGCTATTCCAATCTTTCTCAGTCAACTTGCCTTCACTCATTAAAATCGAACCTAGTGATTGGTTAGTTTCCTTGGCTTTTTTTTGAGCCATAGCGATATCTGTTTTATTTACGAGACCAGAATTATTCAAAAGTTTTATTATTGTCTCTTCATCTATGTGCATATATGTTTATTATAGCATTCTATTCTCCTCTTGAGGAGTACCCGAAGGGGGAGGTGGATAAATTTGGATTAAATCCACCCCGTCCTTTGATTACAAAGTCCACCCCTCAACGAGGGGAATTAAAATTCTTTTTTCTCTCAACTACAATTTGTAATACATAATTATAAACTTCCACAATATTTTTCTTTACATCAATATCTAAAATACGAATTACTTGTATTCCTAAACTTTCCATATAAACATCTCTTTCTTTATCATAACCAATTTTATTATCATGACTTGAGCCGTCTATCTCAAAAACTAATCCTAATTCTGGAATAAAAAAATCAGCAATATAATTTCCAATTATTACTTGCCTGTCGATATCAAAACCAAGTTTATTTTTATCATTAAATGTTTTCCAAAATAAAACTTCGGATAAATTTCCTGCTTTTCTTAATTCTTTCGCTCTTGAAATTAAAAGTTTATTTTTGGGAATCTCCCAATATGGATAATATAATTTATTTATCCAATCTTTATTGCATTTTATTCCCCTCTTCTGGGGTGCCGAGGAACGAGGTGGGGTGGATGAATTTGCATTCTTCATTTTAATCAATAGTTATTTTATCTTTGTCATATATTTATAATTAACTAAAATTACAATTATAAAAATTGAAGCTGTTAAACACATAATAGGTATGGTTACATACCCAAACTCATATATATACCTTACAGCACAAGACACTTGACTAGCACCAGAAACGCTTGTTCCAGTAGCACAAGCAAGGCCTGCCGTTCCACCATTCTCTACATATATATGATAAATTGAGATTATAGAACCGATAATCGCAAAAACTATCGAAAAATCAACGATAGATTTATCTTTTTTGTATAGTTCCATGCCGAAAAGTATTAGCTGTGGATATAGGAATATTCTTTGCATCCAACAAAGCTCACATGGTGGATAACCAACTACTTCAGAGTAAAACAGAGATATAACAAATGCTCCGAGTGCAACAAGGAAACCCAATATGAAGGTATTTTTTTTAATAAAAATTAAAAATGGGTTTTCTTTCTTTCTAAGAAAAATTAGATTAACTAAAATAAAAATAATTAGAAACTGCAGAAAAATAGTTCCTACCGATAATACTTTATTTATTATGTTTACGGCTTGTTCCATATTATTTAGGCAAGGTAAATTGTATTTGTTCAGCTAAGAAAGATTGATCTACTTCTCCTACCGCTTGTGCATCAGCTGGGAAACTCCAAATGTCTCCTTCTTTAATTGGCTCAACTGGACTTTTTATAGAAAATTTATAGTTGGAGAAAATCCACACAGGATAATACTCTGAAGAAGAATACTTGCATACATCTGAGGGAGTATCTCCTTCTTTTAATACTGGACAGATAGTAGGCTCTTCGGCTGAAACAATCTTTATCCCATCTCTAAACTGCCATGTTGGATATCCTTCTATTTTTTTATCTAAACAGACTGGCTTCTGGGTATTATCTACATTTGAGCATTCGACATAAGGTAAATACTTTTTAGCTGAGCCAAATTCTGCTTTTTGGGTCTGACAATGAGGACACCAAAATGCACCATAAAAAACAGCCCCCTTCTCTTTCAATGCCTTAGCAAATTCATCATACTTAGAAGGAGCCCCACTGTCTTTACTTAGAATAAACCCTATTCCCCCAACAAGAACGATAATTGCAACGATAAATATAACAATAAATTTAGTTTTCATTATTATATTATATCAGAACCCTAAGTGAACCCAAAGCCACTTAAATAAAACCTTTATTTTAGTGAATATACTCAATAAAATAGACCCATTATTTATATCCCCAACACCAGAAAGTGCGACACTAGCTGAAAGAGAATTATTCTCTAAATTATTTGAAGCTATTCCCTCTTTTGAGTTTTCTTTCTCTGGCATATCTTTTTGAACTAATATTTTTTTAACTTCTTTATTTTTCCTGATTGGAAGGAGTGATGTTTTGTCTGTCTTTGATTCGATAGATTCTACTTCTTCTTTTTTCAATGTAGATTCTTCGGTTTGAATAATAATATTATCATTTGATTCTAGATTCTTATTTGTAGATATTATTTCTTCTGGCCTATCAAATTCATTCAATATGTCGCTCCATGATAGTTTATTCACAGCAGGGATCGCATATGAAGTAGTCCAGATGCGACTACTTATGGAACTTAAAACATCATCCACACCTCCATCAGATTGTTGCAATGATGATAAATATTCTAAGGCATTATTTATCTCTATACTATAAGTTCCTCCTTCTAGAATCAGAGCTTGAATAGCCCAACTTGTAGAAGAAGAATTAGTAAAACCACCATTTGGCAACTGATGATCTTTTATATATTTAAACCCTCTAGAAATAGAGTCAAAAACACCACTTACTCTTTTGTAGTTATACAAAGCTTCAATTGCAGCGGCTGTCATATCAACACTTCCCCAAGATCCATCTGGCGATTGTTCTGATATTATAAAGTCTATATTTCTTTTTATAATATCATCACTTGAACTATATCCAGCCTTTGATAAAACTATCAAAGCAAATATGTCATCATTCACAAGTGAGTCATCTCCAAATTGTACTCCATCAAAACTATCTATAATTTTCTTAATATAATTCACATCTGTTCCATTATAAGGATTCACACCAAGAGCCATCAGAGCCATAGCTCGCCTTTCATTATCTGTAGCAACAGATGAGTTTAAGGGATTTGACTTCAAATAACTCACTAAATTTGACTTAATATTTGAATTGCTCTGAGTAGAGAGAGCTATAGCAACCCAATCAGTATAGAGTTGTGCCCCAAAAGATCCATCACTTTTTTGATTAGAAGAAAGGAAAGCTAGGGCATTTGGAATTGAGAATTTTTTATCAAGAGTTGTAGAACTAGATCCTCCATTTGACCCAGAAGGAGCAGGTGGAATTATTGGAGTATTCTCTAGAAAATTAATTCGGAGTAATATCTTTGTGATTTCAGCTGAAGTCATCCAATCAGTAAGAACTAGGTCTAATTTATCATCAACAGCAACAGGTAAACACCCAACACCGCAAATAGCAAATTCTCCATTTAACCACAATGCCCAGTATTCAGACTGGCCAAGTACTGTATCGTTAATATTTTTTAAATATAGACCCATACTTGGATCATTCACCAACTCAAAACTATTTATATAATTTGCCTCTTTTGCTGAAACGAGAGCACAGATTCCTAGGAATTTATTTTCTGAATTTTCAACTGGAAAAATATGGCTTACTCCATCTGTGTCAACTACAGTACAATTATCTTTAACAGAAATATCATAATATACAGGAGCAGGTGGAGTTACAATAATATTATTAACAATAATATTTCTTATCACTTGTGTAGCAATATTCCCTGCTTTATCAGAAACACTATATGTGACAGAATAATTACCAACTACAGATGTATCAACAGTACTATACGAAGTAATATTTTTTGTAATATCACCATCAATGTCATCTGTGGCAGTAGCACCATTATCTACATACTCATCACCTACATTTAAAGAAACGTTTTCACTCCCCGTTAAGAAAATCACCGGAGCTGTTGTATCTTTTGTATTTTCATTATCAGCTAGAACAAAATTAAAACTTACCAAGATAAAGAATATTCCCACTATTATTTTATATATTTTGTTTTTCATATGTCTCTATTTTATTAATTTATAAACTTTCTTGACTCCATTTAATAATATCTCCCTCTTTTAATATATAATTAGAAACACCGACAGAAGCTTCGACACCATTTATATAATATATCCAATACTTTCCAGGTTTTCCTTTTGTGTTATTTATTTCTGTAATAAAATAACCTAGACCTGGCGTTTCTCTATATTTAAAACTAAAAGTGTTAATATTTTCCTCTTCTATTTTCTTCATTGCCTCGTATACAGAAGATTTTGTTTTTATCTCTGTTTTATACTCATTCCCCAAAACGGAAAGATATATTTTAATCTTTTCTTCTGACTTTAGAACTGGAATATTTCCTTTTATTTTTACGGGTTCTTCTTGTTGTTGAAATTGTTTTTGATCTATACTCTTATCTTCATGCTTTTCTTCAAAGGGCATCACTGTGATAGTTTCTTCTTTTATTTGTTTATTAACTAAGGAATTAATAAAGAATAGAGTAAAAAAGAAAACCAGGACTATTACTATGTATTGTTTTTTTATTTTCATATATTTTTATATTAATGATAAAAGCCCCCTGCATAAGCAGGGGGCTTTTATTTCTAAATATTATAGAGATATTCTCCTGCTCGGGAAACATCAATGTATTAAGACCGGACTTGTTTCTAAATATTTCTATTTAAAACATTACCGTTGCGGCACAGTAGAGGAATCTAACCTCATTTCCACATTGGTTTATTCACCAATGTCACGCGGAGCGTGATAAATCGATATATAGATTATATGCTCAAAATTTTAAGAGGCAATATTTACAAATTGAAATTTTGATGTTGTTTTTACAAATAAAAACAGCGG
>JBBSBU010000002.1:0-12703 GCA_038250975.1 Minisyncoccia bacterium | reverse complement strand
GGTAACAAAACAATAGCAGTAGGTACAACTATAGGTGCTTATAATATAAACATTCCTTCTTTATTATGTGGAACGACTTATTATTATAGAGGTTATGCTATAAATACATCAGGGACAGGGTACTCAAATGAAGATTCGTTTACATCCATCGCATGCAATCAGCCACCAGATGCTCCTACTATCAGCGTTGTTGAGAATCCTATATATGATGGCAATCTAAACTTTAACGTAAAAGGTTCAGATCCAGATAATGATCAAATAAGATATGTTATTGATTGGGGTGATGGAAGTGCTCTTTATAATACAAGTTACATAGATCCTGTTGTTTCTGCCGATACAACCATTACTACACCTCATCCATATATCCCTGGAACTTATAACGTAAAAGCTCTTACTCAAGATATAAATGGAGCAGATTCTGTTTGGACAACCTTAAACTTAATTGTAATTGTACGACCACCAGTTCCAACTGTTACTTTCACCTCGAATAAACCACCCTTTAATCAGATAAATTCTGGTGAGCAAATAATTCTTTCATGGACTTCTAAAGATGCTAAATCTTGCGAAATGAAATCTAACTTCATTCCTTTAGTGAATATTATAAGCAGTCTGGCTCCAAACACTACAAATGGTAGTATCCCCTTGAATCCATTAAAAACAACCAAATATTATCTTACTTGTACTGGAGATGGAGGGACTTCAGATCCTGCTCAGCTAACTGTGACTGTAGGGAAGTTGAATACAGAAATAACTGAGTTTTAGGATTCAGGTTAAACATAAATGCCCCGACCGAAGGTAAGGGGCATTTTAGTCTAAAGATTACGAAAGTTGACAATATTTGTAAATTTGCTAGTATAAAAGTCACATCGCATATTATGCGAACCTTGATTTATCAAGGAATTTATTATTAATTTTATGTTGGTATCTATAATAGAGTAAGGTTCTCGTATACTCTGTTACGAATATCAACCAATAAATATATATGGCAGTAGAAGAATTTAACAGAGACAAGCCTCACGTAAATGTCGGTACTATTGGTCACGTCGATCACGGTAAAACAACATTAACTGCGGCTATTTTAAGTATATTAAACCGTCAGGGAGGTGAATATGGTGCCAAGATTAAGGGTGTTGATCAAATCGACTCAGCCCCAGAAGAAAAAGCTCGTGGTATCACGATCGCTCTTTCTCATAATGAATATTGGACACCAACACGTCACTACGCACACATTGATGCTCCAGGACACGCCGACTATATTAAGAACATGATCACAGGTGCCGCTCAAATGGACGGTGCAGTTATTGTAGTTGCTGCTACAGACGGAGTTATGCCACAAACACGTGAGCACATCCTTCTTGCGAAGCAAGTTAACGTTCCAAAAATTATCGTATTCTTAAACAAATGTGATATGGTAGATGATCCTGATATGCTTGACCTAGTTGAAGAAGAAGTTCGTGAACTCCTTGTAAAACAAGGCTTTGATGGACAAGCTCCTGTTATCCGCGGTTCAGCTTTGAAGGCTCTTGAATCAGCTGATAATACAGATCCATGGGCAGGTAAGATTATGGAACTAGTAAATGCTTTAGATACATACATCCCAGTTCCAGAACGTGATGTTACAAAGCCATTCCTAATGCCTATTGAAGATATATTCTCAATTGAAGGACGCGGAACAGTTGTTACTGGTAAAATCGAACGTGGAGTAATCAACGTTGGTGAAGATGTTGAAATAGTTGGTATTAAAGATACAGCTAAGACAACAGTTACTGGTATTGAAATGTTCAACAAAAATCTAAAGCAAGGTATGGCTGGAGATAATGCTGGAATCCTTATCCGTGGTATCAAGAAAGAAGATGTTACACGTGGACAAGTTCTAGTTAAACCAGGAACAGTTACTCCTCACTCCGAATTTGAATGTGAAGTTTATATTTTGAAAAAGGAAGAAGGTGGACGTCACACACCATTCTTTACAGGATACAAGCCTCAATTCTACATCCGTACAACAGATGTTACTGGAGAATCAACATTACCAGCTGGAGTAGAAATGGTTATGCCAGGAGATACAGTTAAACTTACCGTTAAACTTGTAACCCCAGTCGCTCTTGAAGAAACAATGCACTTTGCTATCCGTGAAGGAGGTAAAACAGTTGGTGCAGGTGTTGTAACAAAGATCGTTAAATAAGCATTATTCAGGTTCTTTTAATTACAAACGTATGACAACAAAGACAAACCCATCAGTAGGTGGAACAAAAGCAAAAAAAAGTAAAGAAGACGCAGTTGTCCAGCTTCGTATTCGAGTAAGAGCTTACGAGAATAAAATTCTTGACGCTTCAGTCAAGCAGATTATAGATACCGCTCTTCGCTATGATGCGAAAATAGTTGGACCAATTCCACTTCCTACTGAAATAAAGAAATATACAGTAAACAGAGCATCGTTTGTGTTTAAGAATGCTCGTGAACAGTTCGAAATCAGAATACATAAACGCGTTATTGACATCTTAAACCCTAACCCTAAAACTATTGAAGCACTCACAAGTTTGTCACTACCGTCAGGTGTTGATATCGATGTGAAAATGATGTAATAGATCAAATTTTATGAAATTTATCCTTGGTAAAAAACAGCATATGATGCAGTGCTTTCTAGATGATGGAAAAGTGGTACCCACTACAGTTATTTCTGCCGGCCCACTTATCGTCACTCAAATGAAAAGCCCTGACACAGACGGCTATGTAGCCGTGCAAGTAGCTTACGACGAACAGAAAGAAAGTCGCGCAACAAAAGCGCATCTTGGACATGTCAAAGAAGGAGCTTACAAGCACCTTCGCGAATTCCGAGATATTGAAGAAATGGTCATTGGTGACAGAATAACAGTAGGAGCCTTTGCTAAAGGAGATATTGTTACTGTTACTGGTATTTCGAAAGGAAAAGGTTTCCAGGGCGTTGTAAAACGTCATGGCTTCCACGGTGGACCACGTTCTCACGGTCAGAAACACTCTGAGCGTGAGCCAGGTTCTATCGGCGGAGGACTTAGAAACAAAGTTCCAAAAGGAATGCGCATGGGAGGACGTATGGGAAGTGATCGCATCACAGTTAAGAATTTGGAGATCATTGGTGTTGATGTCGAGAATAACCAATTACTTATTAAGGGTGCGATTCCAGGTAGACGCGGAACGCTCGTAGAAATAATCGGATAATATGGAAACACAAATATACAACCAAAAAGGTAAATCTGTCGGTAGTTTTAACTTACCAACTGAAATCTTCGGTCTTCCTTGGAATGGTGACTTAGTTCACCAAGTAGTGACTGCTATGCAAGCAAATGCTCGTACTCCAGTTGCTCACACAAAAGATAGATCAGATGTTCGTGGAGGAGGTAAAAAGCCATGGAAACAAAAGGGTACAGGACGTGCTCGTCACGGCTCATCACGTTCACCAATCTGGAAAGGTGGTGGAGTTACTCATGGACCTCGCAACGAGAAGAGCTATGATCAAAAAATAAACAAGAAAATGAAAGCTAAGGCTCTCTACACAGTACTTTCTGAGAAATTAAGAAAAGGACAAATAATTTTTGTTGAAGAATTGAATCTTAAGGCTATCAAAACCAAAGATGCAGTTTCTGTGATGAAAGATTTGAGCTCCATTAAAGGGTTTGAGAAGTTAGTAGGAGGTAAAAAGCCAAATACTTACATTTCAGTCCCTGCAAAAGGAGATATCCTGAAGAAGAGTTTTGCAAATATTCCCACTGTAGAAGTTGATGAAGTTCGCAATATGAATCCTGTGGATTTACTTGCTTTCCGATATATTATTATCTCACAGCCAACAGAAAGTGTCGCATTCCTAGGTGGCAAAATAGAAAAGCAGAAAGCATAATCGGTAATCCGAATATGATCAAGCTTATATATAGTATATGGCAACAACAAAAACAAAAAAGAATACAAAAGAAGTCGTAGATGAATCAAAGAAAGCAAAAACTCACCCACTTATAAAAGGTGCTCGTATTACAGAGAAAGCAGCATTAGGAGCAGAGAAGAATACTTACACTTTTAATGTTAGAGATGAAGCAACAAAGAATGAAATAAAAAAGGCCATCAAGCATATCTATGGAGTTACTCCCGAAAGAGTTTCTACTACAAAAATTGCTGATAAAAAAGTAGTTCGCCGTGGAAGAATCGGAGTAAAAAAGGGTGGTAAAAAAGCGGTCGTATATTTGAAGAAGGGTGATAAGATATCAATTGCATAATATGAAAACATATAAACCTACAACACCATCAAAGCGTCACCAGACCACTGTTACATACAGAGGAGTTCTTACAAAGAGTGAGCCACTTAAAGCCTTAACACATGGCTTCAAAAGGTCAGTCGGACGTAATAATCAGGGACGCATAACTACTCGCCATAAAGGCGGTGGACACAAGCGTTTGTATCGTGAAGTTGACTTCATGTACAACAAGCATGATATCCCAGCCAAGATAACTTCTATCGAATATGATCCAAACCGCAATGCATTTATAGGACTTGCAGTCTATGCTGACGGAGAGAAGAGATATGTAGTTGTCCCTAAGTCAATAAAAGTTGGAGATAAGTTTATCGTTTCTGAGAAAGCTCCTTTGACGATTGGAAACCGCATACCTCTTAAGTTGATACCGATTGGTACATTCGTATACAATATCGAAATTAAGCCAGGTAACGGTGGAAAGCTTGCTCGCGGAGCTGGAACATTTGGACAAGTAGTTGCTAATGACCTTGGTTACACCAATATCAAAATGCCTTCTACTGAAGTCCGTAAGGTTTCTGAGAATGCTTGGGCTTCTATCGGTGAAGTTTCAAATTCTGAATATAAATTACAAAACTTTGGTAAAGCAGGACGTTCTCGCCATAAAGGAATTCGCCCTACAGTTCGTGGTACAGCCATGAACCCAGTAGATCACCCACACGGTGGAGGTGAAGGACGCCAGGGAAGAGGTCTACGTCGCGCCAAGAGTATGTGGGGTAAACCTACAGGAAAGGGCCAGAAGACTCGTACTCCAAAGAAATACTCAAACATGTGGATCGTTTCTAGAAGAAAAGTTGGAAAGACAAAAAAGTAATTCAATTAAAATTTTAAAAAATTCTCTATCAACAAAAAACTCCCAATTGGGAGTTTTTTGTTGTATAATTGTTTTATGGAAAAAATATCTGAGAAGAAAAGATTTAGTTTGGTAGCTAGAGTTAAGAGTGCGAATCATGCTATACGAGGTTTGGGTATTTTAATAAGAACGACTCATAATTTCTGGGGGCACTTATTTTTTGCTATTTTGGCTCTTTACCTAGGTTTTATTCTAAGAATATCTGAAGCCGAGTGGGCCATTTTAGTCATTGTTATTGGTCTGGTTCTCATTACAGAAACTATTAACACAGCTTTTGAGATAGATATAAATCTTACATGTCCTGATTATCATCCATATGCCAAAGATACGAAAGATGTAGCCGCTGGAGCAGTTCTACTGTCAGCAGTCCTTGCTATTGTTGTAGGTTTAATAATTTTTTTACCAAAAGTTGTTAATTTAATTTCATAGTTTTTTATGAAAGAAAATTCCCATACACGGTTTGTAGGGCTTCTTTCAAACCGGGTATGGGAATTTTCTTGACATTATTCTGTAATTTGATAGTATGAACCAACGAGCTCAATAGAGCTTATTTATATTGTTAATCAGAAAATATGACAAGATCACTTAAAAAAGGACCATATGTAGACGAAAGACTACTAAAAAAGATTGCAGGAAAAAAGCCACTTGAAACAGGTGTTATTAAGACTTGGTCACGCGCATGTGTGATCTCTCCAGAAATGGTAGGATTCGTGTTTGGAGTTCATAATGGTAAAGTTCACGTTGAAGTCTTAGTGAGTGAAGATATGGTAGGGCACAGACTTGGAGAATTCTCACTGACACGCAAGTTTGTAAGACACGGAGGTAAAATGCAGAAAGAACTAGAAGCCAAGAAGAAAGAAGCTGAAGTTACAGCATCGAAATCAGCCAAAGCAGCAACAGATACCAAGAAGAAATAATTAAATTAATATGAAAGCATTTTTAAAAAATTATAGACAGTCTCCTCGCAAGGTTCGCCTTGTAGCAGACTTAATCAAAGGGAATAGGGTTTCCGAGGCTTTTACGCAATTAAAAAGTCTACCAAAGAGAGCAGCAGGTCCAGTAGAGAAGTTACTTGCTTCAGCTGTAGCAAATGCTAAAAATGCAGGAGTAGCGACAGAAGGACTATATGTAGAGAATGTTACAGTGAATAAGGGTGTAGTTTTAAAGCGTTCTATGCCACGTGCTCGTGGTTCAGCTTCACGCATAAACAAAAGATCAAGCCATGTAATGCTTACATTGATAGATAAAGGTATAACAGAAAAGAAAGTAAAAAAAGCACCAAAAGAAGATAAAGTAGAAAAGGTACAAAAAGTAAAGAAAGTTGAAAAGAAGTCGAAACCAACAAAAGAAGCAGAAGTTAAAGAATAATCTTATTTTATATGTCAAAAGTTGTCCATCCATACGCACATAGATTAGTAACACTTCGTGATTGGAAATCACATTGGTTTGCTGATAAGAATTACAAAGATATACTTAAGAGTGATGTTGTTGTTCGTGAATTCCTTGTTAAAAAGTTACGCGGATTTTATATTTCAAGAGTAGAGATAGATAGAAGTGCAAAAGCAACAAAAATCATGGTTTTCACTTCACGCCCAGGTATGATTATCGGCCGTTCTGGTGAAGGAGCAACAAAACTTAAAGCTGATCTTATTTCTACAATGAAAAAGCGTGGAGTTTCAATACCAGAAGATTTTAAATTAGAAATTATTGAAGTTACAAATCCAGATGCTGATGCTGCTATAGTCGGATGTATGATTGCTGAAGGACTAGAGAAGCGTTTGCCTTTCCGTCGTGTTATGAAGCAAACAATAGAGAAGGTTATGACTGCTCGTGGAGTTAAAGGAGCTCGTATCTACCTTGGAGGACGTCTAGGAGGTGCTGAGATCGCTCGTAGCGAGCAGATAAAGCGTGGTTCTATTCCTCTACAAACTTTCCGTGCTGATGTTGACTTTGCCCGTGAGAAAGCTCATATGAGTTATGGCGATATAGGTATAAAGGTCTGGATTTATCGCGGTGAAGTTTTTAATGATGTAAAGAAATAAAATTTTATGTTAACACCAAAAAAAGTAAAATTTAGAAAATGGCAGACAGGTAGAACAGATATGACGAAAGTCACGCCTGATACTCGTGGTATTACTGTAGCCTTCGGATCCTTCGGACTAAAGGCTATATCGGGTGGACGTATTCGTTCAAATCAGATAGAATCTGCTCGTAAGGTAACTTCAAGGACAATTGGTAAAACTGGGCGTATGTGGATTCGCATATTCCCTGACAGACCTTTCACAGCTAAGCCAGCAGAAGTAGGAATGGGAAAAGGAAAAGGAGATCCCCAGGGCTACTGTTTGGATATTCGTCCAGGCCGTGTAATATTTGAAGTCGATGGAGTCACTCCTGCGGTAGCTAAAGAAGCTCTTCGCAAGGCTGGAACAAAATTACCAGTTGGAACACGTGTTGTAGCACGATAATATTATATGGAAGCAAAAATCAAAAAAACAAATAAAGTCCTAAAAGGAGTTGTAGTGTCAGACAAAATGGCAAAGACTGTTGTTGTGGAAGTTACACGTTACGTTGAACACAAGAAGTACGGCAAGCGTATTAAAAGAACAAAGAACTACAAAGCCCATGATGAAGAGAATCTTAAAAAGGTAGGTGATTTGGTCGAGATAGAGGAAGTAAGACCAATATCAAAAGATAAACATTTTAAAGTAATTGCATAATTAATATATGATTCAAGACGGAACAGTAGTAAATATTACAGACAATGCCGGAGGAAAAATCGGCAAAGTCTTCAAAGTACTTGGAGCTTCAAAGCGCCGTTATGCTGGAATTGGTGATAAAGTTATCATTTCTGTGAAAGTCGCAGAGCCAAGAAAAGGTGTAAAGAAAAAGGATGTTTGCCAAGCAGTCGTTGTTCGTACTGTGAAATTTTATCGCCGTCGTGACGGTTCATATATTCGTTTCGATGATAATGCCGTTGTAATTCTAGAAAAAGATAAGCAAGATCCAAAGGGTGGACGTGTTTTCGGACCAATTCCCCGCGAGCTTGCAGAAAGAGGCTACCAGAAAATTATTTCATTAGCACAAGAAGTTATTTAAAAGAGTGTCGCGCTTCAAATGACAATTACGCGACATGATTTTGCAAAATCATATGAAAATTAAAAAAGGAGACAATGTAATAGTTATCGCAGGTAGTAACAAAGGTAAGACTGGTAAGGTTGTAAAGGCCATACCTTCCGAAAACAAAGTTATTGTTGAAGGTGTTAACTTGAGAAAGAAAGCACACAAAGCCAAGAACAAGGGTGATCAGAGTCAGATTCTTGAGATTGCTATGCCAATACACGTATCTAACGTAGCTAAGAAGGACTAATATAAATATTATGGAAACAGTAAAACAAAAAGAGAAAAAAGCATACAGTACACTTAAGACCAAATACGGTTATAAGAATGTTATGGCAGCACCTCATATGACAAAGATTGTTGTGTCTGTTGGAACAGGTTCAGGACTTAAGCGTGATAAGGATCGTAATAAATTCGTTATGGATCGTTTAGCAAAAATCACAGGCCAGAAGCCAGCAACAAGAAGTGCTAAGAAATCAATCGCTTCATTCAAGATCCGTCTTGGTGATCCAGTTGGAGTTATGGTTACACTTCGAGGAGCTCGTATGTATGGATTCCTAGAAAAGCTTATTAATGTAGCGATTCCTCGTACAAAAGACTTTCGTGGGATTGAGAGAAAGATAGTGGACAACATTGGTAACTTAACTATGAGTATCAAAGAGCACACCATCTTCCCTGAGACAGGTGACGAAGAGCTGAAAGATGTGTTTGGTATGGGTATTACACTTGTATCAACTGCAAAGAATAAAGCAGAAGCCACAGAATTCTTTGAACTTATTGGTGTACCATTTAAGAAATAAGAAGTATTAACTTCTTGTCCCACCATCGCTCAAACATTGTGAATATGATTACACATTCACACGCTTCTCTCTTGATGTGAAAAATTACTTTAAAATACTCCCTTTTTGGGAGTATTTTTGATTATATCTAAATATATCAATACTTAAGAAGTTTCTATTCAGACCGGAGCGTGCGGAATAAATGATTGACATAGTTATCTATAATCTATTTCATTAAACTGAAAGACGTCAAAAAAGATGTAAATATTGTCCTGAGAGTTTCTTGAAAATATTGCATGCAATGTAGTCCGACTAAGAAACACTTACCTGAATGGTAAAAGGAATATGTTACATCAAATATTAGTTAAGTATTAAACAATTTTAAAAATAGCCTGCATTCTGAATGCAGGCTATTTACATATCTACTTTTGCCAGATATATTTTCGACCCCTATCTGAGGATTTTTTTTATTAAATAACTACTATAAATTAGAAGCTAGAACTTGTTTTGTTGACATCAAATACCTTATCTGCTAGTATATGTGGACATGGGTTTTAGATCCGTTTGTCTCCTTAAGGGAATGGTATGCCTTTAAGAAAATAAATGAGATATCATTACACATGGAGAGATTAACTCTTAAGCTAATTAATTATGGCAAAAACATCAGTAACAGCAAGACATTTAAAAAAGTCAAAATTTAGTACACGAGAAACAAATCGTTGTTTTCGTTGTTCACGTGGGCATGCTTATATGAGAGACTTCGGTCTTTGTCGTATTTGCTTTCGTGAGCTAGCAAACGAAGGTATGCTTCCTGGAGTTCGTAAATCAAGTTGGTAATTAAAGGAACGATAGGAATTACTTTAATTTTAATTAAAGGAAAAATCTAACGTACAAAAGTCCTAGGTCAGACCTATGGCACAAAAATAATATTATGGATCAAATAGCAAACATGGTAAATATGGTTAAGAATAGCGGTCGTGCTGAGCACGAATTCGTCGTTGTTCCATTTTCTAAAATTAAGCACTCTATTGCAGAATGTTTAGTGAAGGAAGGATACTTAGCTTCTGTTTCAAAAAAGACAAAGAAAGGTTTCCCTGTACTTGAGCTAGGAATAGCTTATGTAGATGGAGCGCCTAAGGTTACAGGAGTAGAGCGCGTTTCAAAATCATCACGTAGAGTTTACAAAGGTGTAAAAGAAATTAAGCCAGTTAGAAATGGTGCTTCTTTGACAGTTTTATCAACACCTAAAGGAATTTTAACAGACAAACAAGCAAAAAAAGAAATGGTCGGAGGAGAAGTATTGTTTAAAATGTGGTAATCAAATAAAATTATATGTCACGTATAGGAAAACAAACAGTTATAGTTCCCGCAGGTACAGAAGTAAAACTTACTGGTACAACTCTTTCAGTTAAAGGACCAAAGGGTTCACTTGTTAGAGATTTTTCAGGCCCAGTAACAATACACATAAATGATTCAGAAATTACTTTCACTCCAAACAAAGAAGGAGATAAAACAGTTAATTCACTATGGGGTACATACGCTTCACACGTGAAGAATATGGTTATAGGAGTAAATGAAGGCTACACAAAGAAGCTTATACTAGAAGGAGTTGGATTTAAGTCTGAGATAGCAGGTAAGTTACTTAATCTTGCATTAGGTTTCTCACATCCAGTCAAAGTAGAAATCCCTGAAGGACTTACAGTTACAGCCGAAAAGAATAATATTACAGTAATAGGTATAGACAAAGAGCTTGTGGGATCATTTACAGCATCAGTCAGAGCAATGAAAAAACCAGAACCTTATAAGGGTAAAGGTTTTCGTTATTCTGATGAAGTTATTCGTCGTAAGCAAGGCAAGAAAGCCGCATAAATTTAGTTTTTAGGAACTAGAGAATATAAAAAATCATATGAATAAAAAATTAGAAAAAAGAATGAGACTAAAGAAAAAGATTCGTGCAAAGATTTACGGCACTTCGGATTGTCCTCGTCTTTCTGTATTCCGTTCAAATAACTTTATCTATGCTCAGCTTATTGATGACTCAAAAAGTACAACATTAGTTTCAGCTTCAGATATGGGAGTAAAGACTGGCACAAAAACAGAGCGCTCAGTTACTGTTGGTACAAATGTTGCAAAAGAATCAATAACAAAAGGTATAAAAACTTGCGTTTTCGATCGCAATGGATTTAAGTACACAGGTCGCGTAAAAGCTCTAGCAGATGCTGCTCGTCTAGGCGGTCTTAAGTTTTAATTAAAATATATGGATACAACAAAACCAAAGCAAAATACATCAAGTAGTACGACTCCTCGCCCAAGTACAGGAGGTTACAGAGGAACAAGTACTGGAGGTTATAAAGGAACAAGCACAGGAGGTTACAAAGGTAATCCAAACAACAAGCGTGAAGGTGGAGATCGTAAACCAAGATCATTCTTCGAAAGACCAAAGCCAGAATTTGAACAGAAAATGGTTTCTATTCGTCGCGTTACTCGTGTCGTAGCTGGTGGACGCCGTATGACTTTCGCAGTTGCACTTGCAATAGGAGACAAGAAAGGCTCAATCGGACTTGGAACAGGGAAGGGCGGGGATACTGCTATCGCCATAGCTAAAGCTCTACGTCAGGCAAAGAAGACAATGTTTAAGATTAAGACTACAAAAGAAATGTCTATCGAGCGTGAAGTTTCTTCAAAATTCTCAAGTTCAAAATTAGAAATGATGCCAAACCGCGGTAAAGGATTAGTTGCAGGAAGTACTGTCCGTGATATGCTGATACTAGCCGGGTTAAAGAATATTACAGCTAAGCTTCACTCAGGAAGTAAAAACAAGTTAAACAATGCAAGAGTCACATATAAAACTCTTTATCAGTTGAAGGCTTCAAACATTTTACCTAAATCATCTTCTTTTGTTGCAGAGCAAGAAGTAGAAGCAAAGAAAGAGGTAAAAGAATCTGGAGTAGAAGAAAAAGTTAAATAATATAATTTTATGCAATTACACACATTAAAAAGAGAACATCCAAATAAGAAAGCAAGACAAGTCGGACGTGGAGGTACACGTGGTAAAACTTCAGGACGTGGAGGTAAGGGTCAGACAGCTCGTGCTGGTAACAAGCGTCGCCCACAGATGCGTGATATCATAAAGAAAATTCCTAAGTTGAGAGGTTATCGTTTCTCTTCAGCATCAATAAAACCAACACCAGTAAATGTCGGATCTTTAAATACATTTGCAGTTGGTGCTATTATTAATCCAGAAGTTCTATTTGCTAGTAAGCTTATCCGTAAAGTAGGTGGAAAGTTACCAGTAGTTAAGCTTCTAGGCACAGGAGATATAAAAGTTAAAATTTCAGTTGAGAATTGTATAGTTTCAAAGACCGCTAAAGAAAAGATAGAGAAAGCAGGAGGAAACATAAAATAAAATGGAAAAAGTTTTTGAAAAAATTAAAATGATATTTACAGATAAGACACTGAGGAATCGTGTCTTGTTTGTGCTTGGTGCTCTTGTTGTATTTAGACTTCTTTCTACAATTCCAATACCAGGTATTGATTCATTTAAACTTCAGAGTTTTATAAACAACAACCAATTCTTGGGAGTTTTGAATATTTTCTCAGGAGGAGGTCTTTCAACTCTTTATATTATGATGCTTGGAGTTGGACCGTACATCACAGCTTCTATTATAATGCAGCTTTTG
>JBBSBU010000001.1:0-14190 GCA_038250975.1 Minisyncoccia bacterium | reverse complement strand
TAGTTCCGCCTAAGAGTTCATATCGACGGCGGAGTTCGGCACCTCGATGTCGGCTCACCTTATCCTGGTGGTGGAGAAGCTGCCAAGGGTTTAGCTGTTCGCTAATTAAAAAGGTACGCGAGCTGGGTTCAAACCGTTAAGATCATAAGTGATTGTGGTTTTAACAGTTTGAACCGTCGAGGAATGTAAAGAAATATAGAATATTTCTTTCAATGTTTTAATCTGAGAAAGACCGTGTGTACTGTGGTACACTCACGGCGGCATACAATAGCAATATTGTATGGCAAGTTCACTTATATCGGTGAAATCCTATTTCGAAAGAAAGGACAATACCGAGGGAATTGCGATTTGAGAAAATCAAGAACCCGTAGAGACTAAATGTGAACCTTCCATAATTTGGAAGAAGTTATAGTCCAATCCCTCAAGTAATTGAGGTTCTGCTATTATTATTTAAACGCGATAATAGAGGAAGTAAAATATAGATGCGTGAGACAGGTTGGTCTCCTATCTACTGCAGGCGTTGATTCTTGAGAAGATCTGCTCTTAGTACGAGAGGACCGGAGTGGACTGACCTCTGGTGTGTGGGCTCTACTGCCAAGTGGACCGCCCAGTAGCTATGTCGGGAATGGATAAGTTCTGAAAGCATCTAAGAACGAAGCCAACTTCAAGATTAGGAATCGTTTGAGAAACCTGAGAGATGATCAGGTTGATAGGCACTAGGTGTAAATACAGTAATGTATCAGCCGAGGTGTACTAATCGTTCGATTCCTATTAGGAAATTTGGAAATCTTTTTTTTGTTGTGTTCTACAGTATTCAGTTTTCAGATATTATGTATCTGTTTTACTCCCAAAGGGAGTACTTTCAGAAATTGATAAATGAATTAGGTAGCCTTCGCGTAAAGCTATGGCATACCAAAGTTAAATCTTTTGTTCTGGTGATTTGGCAATGGGGTCACACCCGATTACATTCCGAACTCGGAAGTTAAGTCCATCTGCACCGATGATACTCTATAAACGGGGAAAGTAGGTTGTCGCCAGAACAAAGAATTTAACTAGAAAAATCCGCCAGAAATGGCGGATTTTTGTTTATAAATATGATATAGTATAAACATATGAATTGGGCTGTAAAAAGAAGATTACAATATTCAGGAGGATTATTTGGAGTATTTCTGATAATTCTTTTTATATTTTTATATCCAGTTATATTTAAGAAGCCAACTTGTACTGATAATAAACAGAATGGGATTGAGACTGGGGTAGACTGTGGAGGGTCATGTTCTTTGGTGTGTACTGATTCAGCCTCAGAGCCGGTGGTACTTTGGAGTAGAGCTTTTCCTGTGCTAGAAGGTTATTATAATTTTGTAGCTCTTATAGAAAATCAGAATAAAAATTCGGCTATTAGGAATGTTTCTTATGAATTTAGAGCTTACGATGAGAATAATAGACTCCTTGGTCGTAGACAAGGATCGACTTATATTCCACCAAACAAACAGTTTGCCATATTCGAGCCTCGTTTTGCTTCAGGTGAATCAAAAATAAAAAGCATCACCTTTGAATTTGTACCACCTTATGTGTGGGAGAAGAAAGATCCGACATTGAATAATCTGCTTTTATTTGTCGATAATATAGAAATGGGTACAGATATAGAAAGTCCAAGTCTTTCTGCTCGTGTAAAGAATGATTCTGTCTATGACATTCCTTCTTTTGAGGCGATTGCTATTCTTTATGATATAGACGGGAATGCTATAAATGTATCTAAAACTGTAAAAGATGGGATTTCGAATGGGAGTACTTTGCCACTTTTCTTCACTTGGCCAGAAAAACTTTCAAGTGATCCTGTGAAAAAAGATGTTTTGATTAAGATCAATCCTTTCATTGTCTCATTTTAATTTTTCTAATCTTTAATATCTATGATTTTGTCTCAAAATAAAGCGAATAAAAGTTCTGTTGGAGTCGACTGGCTCCTTGTTGTTTTCCTGATTCCAATTCTACTTATGGGCCTAGTCACCATGAAATCTTTTACTGAAGCTACTCCTTACTTCTCCCACCAGTTGGTTTGGATATGTATTTCTTTTATAGTTTTTTTTATATTATCTCATATTGACTTCAGGTTTTTGAAAAGGACAGATGTATTAGTAGCACTTTTTAGCGTCTTTTCTTTTTTGCTTGTTTTGTTATTTGCTTTTGGTCATACATCGAATGGGGCGCAAAGTTGGTTCTCTTTTGGGGGATTCTCATTCCAGCCTTCAGATATGATGAAACTTGTCGTGATTCTGATGCTTTCTAAATATTTCTCACGACGACACGTAGAGATTGATAATTTCAAACACATATTTATATCTGGCCTTTATGCTTTTATACCTTTTATATTGGTTTTTTTACAACCAGATTTCGGAAGTGCTATCATCATTCTTTTCATATGGATAGGGATGACTCTTGTGTCGGGTATTTCAAGAAAGCATTTTTTTATTGTTATTGGGCTAGGAGTGGTCGCTTTAGCCTCTTTATGGCTTTTTGTTTTTCAGCCATATCAGAAAGCCAGAGTTCTGAATTTCGTTAATCCAATGCATGATATTCGTGGCTCTGGATACAACGTTTACCAGTCAACTATTGCCGTTGGCAGTGGTCAGATAATGGGGAAGGGTGTTGGGTTTGGAACTCAATCAAGGTTAAAGTTTCTTCCTGAGTATCAGACAGATTTTATTTTTGCGGCTTATGTTGAAGAGTGGGGTTTCGTAGGAGCGATGATTTTATTTTTATTCATTGGGCTTAGCATATGGAGGATTTTGCATATATCTTTGTTAGGAGCAACAAACTTTGAAATACTTTACGGAGCCGGTTTATCTATTTATTTTATGAGTCACTTCATTGTGAATATTGGTATGAATATAGGTATAATGCCGGTTACAGGTATTACCTTGCCTTTTATGAGTTATGGAGGATCTCATTTATTGACAGAGTTTGTCGGTCTTGGTATTTTGATGGGGATGAACAGGTACAGAAGAGTGGCTCATAAGGATGATATGAGAAACGAGTTCTTGGGTATATAATTAGTTTTTAAATATATGGAGGCACAAATAATAGATGGTAGAAAAATAAAAAATGATATCTTAGAGAAACTCAAAAAAGAAGTTGAACTTTTACCCTTCCCTCCAATTTTTTGTGATATTTTAGTAGGAGAAGGCACTGTCTCTGCTTCATATGTAAGGATAAAAGGTAAAGCAGCAGAGTCTATCGGTATTAAGTTTAAGACAGTGAATTTCCCTGAAAATACAACAACTGAAGAGATAATACAAGAGATACAGAATTTAAACAAAGTTCCACACATGTGTGGAATTATAGTCCAACTACCTTTACCTTCACACATAGACGCTAGCTCAGTTTTAGATACAATCGATCCAGACTTAGATGTGGATTGTTTGGGTAAATATAATAATGAGAATTTCTATAGCGACAAGGGTATTGTAGGCTACCCGACAGCCTTAGCTTGTATGAAGATACTGGATACTCTAGGCTTAGATTTGACTCATAAGAGTATTGTAGTTTTAGGTCAAGGGAAGCTCGTAGGATTACCTGTCACACACTTGCTTCGATCAAGGTCTCTTAATGTAACTACTATAAATAGTCAGACAGAAAATTCAGGTTTAATACTAAAAGAAGCGGATGTTATAATCTCAGCTATCGGGCAAGGAAAGTTCATTACAAGGAATATGGTTAAAGATGGTGTTGTTGTCATTGATGCTGGAACATCAGAGGAGAGTGGATCTGTTGTTGGCGATGTTGATGTGGAAAGCTTAAAGAATAAAGCCTCGTATATAACTCCTACTCCAGGTGGAGTAGGACCCATTACTGTCGCTGTTTTACTAGAGAACGTTTATAATGTCGCCAAGAATTTAGTTTTCTTAAGCTCGTCAAATGAATAACTCTATTTTTTTTAGTTTATATAATTTAGCCCATCATTCAGTTGTCTTTGACAAGATTGCTGTTTTTATTACAGATCCATTTATTTACATAATGCTTGTTGTCATTTCGATTTATTTTATCTTTGATGTAAAAGATTTAAATAGAAAATTTAACTTTAGCTTTATTTTAGAGAAAGTAAAGTCTTTTGTACCTTTATTCATTACTGGCTTATTTGCTTGGATAGTAGGGGATTTAATTAAAATCTTATTTAAGGTGAATAGACCTTTTGTTGTTTTCTCTCAAGTAGAGGCTCTGGTGTCTGAGTCTGGATTCTCTTTTCCTTCTTTGCATGCAACCCTTATAGCTGCTTTTGCTTTCGCTGTTTATTTTAAAAATAAGAAATTTGGCTATATTTGTCTATTTGCGGCTTTCTTAATTGGAATTTCTAGGGTTGTTGTAGGGGTTCATTTCCCTGTAGATGTTTTAGGAGGTTTTACACTAGGCTTTGCTGTAGCATTTATAGTTAAAACACTTGCTCGTAAATTAAATAATTCTTCTATTTAAACCATATTAATCAAGGCATATTTCTTAATTTTAAAGACATTTTTGATTGTCTGTCAACTTGTTAATTCAACATTGATTTTTAGTGTGAAAAGCTATAGAATACACCTATTATGTGGAAAACAAGAATTACAGCATTACTCATTTTATTATTAGGTTTTGGGATTGGTTTTTTTGTTTATAAATCAGAAATGGCTCATAGAGCACTAGTCGAAAATGCAACTCCTACAGGTTTAGCAAAGTTCCCATTCAAGCTTGGTCTTGATCTTTCAGGAGGTACACACTTAGTATATCGTGCTGATGTATCTTTAGTGCCACAAGCACAAGTAACAGAGTCAATGAATTCACTTCGTGATGTTATAGAAAGACGTGTGAATATCTTCGGAGTTTCAGAGCCAAGTATACAAGTCCAAGATGGTGGATTTTCAAATCAAGGAGAACAACGCTTGATAGTTGACCTTCCTGGTGTTACCGATGTTTCAAAAGCAATCGAGATGATAGGAGAGACTCCTGTCCTTGATTTCCGCACAGAGAACCCTGTCAAAGATGCTCCTGCCGAAGCAGTTGTAGACAGTAGCGGTAATGTAACTCTTGATCCATATTCTTCTAAATATATAAAGACTGAGCTTTCAGGCCGATTCTTAGACAAGGCAATTTTAGAATTTAACCAGACAAGTGGCGAGCCAGTTGTATCTTTACAATTCAACGCAGAAGGTTCTGCTTTATTCGAGAAGATTACAAGTGAGAATGTGGGTAAATCTGTTGCTATTTTCCTAGATGGAGCACCTATTTCTATCCCAACTGTCAATGAAGCTATCTCAGGTGGAAAGGCTCAAATCTCTGGAAACTTCACACCACAAGAAGCAAAGACACTTGTCGGACGTTTGAACTCAGGAGCACTTCCTGTGCCAGTTGAACTTGTTTCAACGGAAACTATTGGACCATCACTCGGTGCTGCTGCAACATCTGCAGGAGTGAAAGCTGCTCTTATAGGATTCATGGCTATCGCTATTTTCCTAATCATTTGGTACAGGCTTCCTGGACTTATCGCAGCTCTCGCATTATCAATGTATGTCGTCTTGATGCTTACTCTCTTTAAGCTTATTCCTGTGACTCTTACTGCTGCAGGTATAGCTGGATTCATCATTTCTATCGGGATAGCAGTGGATGCGAATGTTCTCATATTTGAGCGTATTAAAGAAGAACTAAGAGGAGGTAGCAATGTTACTGACTCGATTCATCACGGTTTCAAGCGTGCGTGGCTTTCTGTTCGGGATTCAAATATTTCGAGTATTATAACAGCCATCATACTTTACTGGTTTGGAACAACACTTATAAAAGGTTTTGCCCTAGTATTCCTCATTGGTGTTCTTGTCTCTCTTATCTCTGCTATTTCAATCACGAGAATATTCCTTTATACATTGAACATGAAGAAGACAAATAAGTTAACGAACTTTTTATTCGGGTCGGGTTTAAGTAGTGCTAAGTCTCAAATATAATATATGTTTATAATAAAATACAAAAAAATATTCGTTTTGATTTCAGCTGTTCTAGTTTCAGCCGCTATAGTTTCTATTTCTATTTTTGGATTAAAACCAGGGATTGATTTCAAGGGAGGATCTTTACTTGAAGTTGAGTATACAGATATGCGCCCAGCTCAAGCTACAATAGAATCACAAATTGGAGATCTTGCTTTAGGGCAAGCACTTATACAGCCAATAGGGGAAAAGGGTTACAGTATAAAAATGCGTGATATTACAGACAAGGAGCGTTTAAACATCATAAGCACTCTAGGTAAAAATGTTACAGAGAAAAGCTTTACTTCTATCGGACCATCAGTTGGAGCGGAGCTTGTTCGTAAGTCTATTATTTCATTTATTCTTGTTGGACTAGGTATTATTTTCTGGATAGCATTTTCTTTCAGGAAAGTTTCTAAGCCTGTTTCATCTTGGAAGTATGGACTAACTGCGATAGTTTCTCTTATTCATGATGTGATAATTCCGATTGGAGTTTTTGCATTCCTAAGTACACTGTATGGTGTCGAAATGGATACACTATTCGTTGTGGCGGTACTTACTATCTTGGGTCTTTCAGTTTCAGACACTATTGTTGTCTTCGATCGTATTCGTGAGAATATTCGAATTGGACACTTTAAAACTTTTGAAGAGACAGTCGGTAGAAGTTTAGACCAAGTTTTTGCTCGTTCTATCGCTACTTCTTCAACTGTTATACTAGCTTTACTTGCTTTGGTATTCTTTGGACCCGCAAGTACAAAAGTCTTCGCTTTGATGCTTACTGCAGGAATGTTCTTTGGAACTTATTCAAGTATATTCCTCGCAAGTCCACTTTTGGTATTTGTTAATAATTGGCAAAAGAAAGAAAAGAAGTAATATCTTATTATTTAAGGTTAAATGCACCGCAAGCTTCGCTTGCGGTGCATTTATGGTATACTGGTATAGTTCGATTAAATACATTTATTAATTAATCAATCAAAATTTATGTCAATTTTATATATAGTTTTAGCAGTATTGGTAGCTTTCGTTTTGTTCCTTATTTTTAAGTATAATGGTTTTGTCACATTAAAAACTCGTGCACAGGAAGCATGGGCAGATATCGACGTTCAGCTTAAGCGTCGTTATGATCTTATCCCAAACCTTGTAAATACAGTAAAGGGTTACGCTACTCATGAGTCAGGCACATTTGAGAAGATCACAGAAGCTCGTTCCAATGCTATGCAAGCAGGAACTCCTGCTGAAAAAGGAGAAGCCGAGAATATACTATCGGGTACTTTGAAATCTTTGTTTGCTATTTCAGAAGCCTATCCAGATTTGAAGGCCAATACTAACTTTATGCAATTGCAAAGTGAATTAGCTGATACAGAGAACAAGATCATGGCATCACGTCGTTTCTACAATGGCAATGTCCGTGATTTGAATACCGCCATAGAAATGTTCCCAGGGAATATCATCGCAGGAATGTTTAATTTCAAATCCTTAGAATTCTTTGAGCTTGAGCAGGATAGTGTCGAAAAGAATCCTGTAGAAGTTAAATTCTAATAAATATTTATGGAAGATAAAAAATATTTCGGTTCCAAATTTAAAATAATTATTTTTATTATTTTAATAATAATAATTATTAGTTTAATTATTTTTGTATATAAAAAACCAGTAAATGCAAAATTTGAAAAGATCATAGGTACTGAAGGAATACATTCTGGAATGGGTAAAAGTGGAAATGAAAATGGTTTTACTTTTACCATATCTCCAAGTGGTAATTATTTACTTTTTTTGAAGGGACAACCGACATCTAGCAGAGATAATGATTTTGCTCTTGTATTTAAAGACTTGAAAAAGGGAATTACTCAGCAAATTCCGATGGGTTATAGTGTGAGCTATGGTGATAGTTCTTTCCTTGAGATACAAACTAGATTTAGTAAAAAATGTTGGACTATTGATGAAAAGTCCTGCATTGATGAAGATTCTCCAGATAATAATTCTTATACGCATGCCTATGTTGATTTTAGTCCTAAACTTAAATACACAGGAAGCAAATTAAAAACATCAGCCCAACGTGTTGAAGCACCTGCACCTGTGATAGAAAAAAATTGTTCTGATTGTGCTCCAACAGACATTGAAGATAGTACATTAAAAGCTTATATTTCAAAATTTGGTGAGAAAAGTTTAATTGGGCTATCTTATTCTATCGGTAAGTCTGGCGTGATATATAGTAGTCCTTTTCCAGAAAAAAATAGTGATAATATTCAAGTCTTTGACCCTATTACTGGGATTAGTAATATACTTTTTTCTTTTCCAAACAATAAAGGTTGCTGGTCATCTTTAACTATCTCTCCTAATGAGAATAAAATTGCTTATATAAATAGTAAAGGTTGTAGTCTTGGTCTGTCTATGGGGTATGATTTGCATATCTTTGATTTGGTGACGAAAAAAGATACAAATTATGGTGATAAAGAAGAAATTTCCCTTTCTTCTGATTTATTATGGTCTCCTGATTCTAAAGCATTGTATTTTATAGGTGGTAGGAGTAATAGTGTATTATATAAGCTCATTCTTCCTTAATTAAAAAATTATAAACTAATATTTAGAATATAGAATTTAATGGCAACACTTTATACACAACAATCACAAAATGTTACAAAAACTTGGATTCTTATGACCATGTTTCTTGTTATTGTCATAGGATTAGGAGTTGTTTTTTCTCGGGTTTATGGGAATCCAAATATTCTTTACATTTTTGTTATTTTTTCTATTGTTATGAATATCACGAGCTACTGGTATTCAGATAAGATTGCCTTATCTCTTGCTAAGGCCCACCTTGCTACTCGTGAACAGTATTTTGACTTCTATACAATTGTAGAGAACTTAGCTATTACAGCTGGGCTTCCAATGCCAAAAATTTATGTAATAGAAGATCCGTCTCCGAATGCTTTCGCTACAGGGCGTAACAAAGAGCATGCTGTTGTTGCTGTGACAACAGGCTTACTTTCTATTATGAACAAGACTGAGCTTGAAGGAGTCGTCGCTCATGAGATGAGCCATATAGGGAACAAGGATATGCTTGTATCTACCGTTGCCGTTGTTCTTGTAGGGTTTGTAGCTATTGTGTCTGACATGATGATACGTATGAGTATATTTGGAGGGCGCAGGAATGAGCGAGAAGGGAATGGTATTATAATGATTATAGGTATCGTTGTTGCTATTCTTGCTCCTATAGCTGCTACTCTTATACAGCTTGGGATATCTCGCAAAAGAGAATACTTAGCAGATGCTTCAGGAGCACTCCTTACACGCTACCCAGAGGGCTTAGCAAGCGCCCTGGAGAAGATAAGTCAGTATGGGAGGCCTATGGTCACTCAGTCCAATGCGATAGCTCATTTGTATATTGCGAACCCACTTGGTTCAGGAAGTTTTAGGAAAAAAGCTGGAAGTTTGTTTTCAACGCATCCTCCGATAGAAGATAGAATCAAGAGGTTAAGAGGTAGCTTGTAATCATTAATAATTATATAAAAATAAAAAATGAAAAATATATTAATACAAATAAAAAACAGTATTTATAACAAAGAATATTACAAGTTAACAGTTTTGACGGAAACTTTTAAAAATTCAGTGAAATATCTTTCGAGATTATCTTTAATGATATCTTTAGTTACGGTAATTGTTTTTACTTGCTTTACTCCTCATGTTATTAAGAATATTAAAAATTCTTTTTCTCCTATTGTATCAAGTTACCCAGAAGATTTGAATATTTCTATTAAAGACGGCAAGGCTTATGTAAATAAGTCCGAGCCTTATTATATAAAAATGCCTATTTCTATAACTAATGTAAGTGAGCCTAAGGATGTTAAATTTGAAAACATGCTAGTTATTAACACCACTGAGCCATTCAATCTGGATAAGTTTAAGGAGTATTCTACCGTTGCAGTTCTAACTCAAAATGAGATCGTTTCAGTTTCTGATAGTGGTGAGATGAAGATAGTTCCACTTTCTAAATTCAAAAACATTGAGATTACTAAATCTTGGATACAAGATAAACAAGATCTAGTTTACAAATTCATTCCTTGGGTATTTGTTCTTTTGATTATCTTAGCTTTTGGAGGAATATTTGTCTTTGAAATAATAAGTGGTTTATTCTTAACCTTATTGTATGCTTTTATTGCTTTAGGAATACTCAAGCTAAAAGGTATAGATTTATCTTATAAGAAATCATATCAAGTTACCCTTCACGCAATTACTCTAGTGCTAATCATTGGAGCTATTGGTAACTTCATAAAGCCTATAAATAATATTTTTATAAAAGTAGTATTGTTTATAATTATAATGTACTGGAATTTTGGCAATACAAAAATTGAAAAAATAGAGAATGAAGTTAAAGAAGTGGGAAAAGATAAATTAGTAAAAACAGAAGATATTCAAGACAATTAAGTTTTAAAGTTTTGCGCACATTAGTTGTTTTTTGTACTTGGTAAAAATTTAAATATCTAGTATTATAAGCTGTGGATGTTCTTTAAAACACATAGATATTTATTATTATATCTATGTATATAGCTGTGTAAATCCTTTCGGGGGTTTATATGGCTTGGTCCTGACTTCGGTCAGGACTATGGAGAGGTCGCATAGTGGTCTAGTGCACCGCCTTGGAAAGGCGGCAAGGTGTTAAAGCCTTCGGAGGTTCAAATCCTCTCCTCTCCGCAAATAAAAAATACCGATCTTTTGATGGGTATTTTTTATTTGCGGAGAGGAGTAAGCCATTGGTATGGCTTACGTAGAGGATTTGAAAACCTTGAGCATGTATTTTAAAATTTAATTTTAAAATTTAATTTTAAAATACGCGAAAGGTGTACAGATTCTGTAAGAATCAAAAAGTGTAATCACAATCCTCTCCTCTCCACAAATTATTTTAACCTTATTGAATAAGGTTTGTCTTAAAGACTGTTTATCACTTTGGAACTTTGGTATAATAAAAAAATGGAAAACAATAGACCTAAAATTGGCGTAGCTGTAATAATTAAAAAAGATAATAAGATTTTAATAGGTAAAAGAAAAAATTCACAAGGAGAAGGAGCTTGGTAATTCCCTGGTGGGCATTTAGAATTTAATGAAAGCATAGAAGATTGTGCTAAAAGAGAAGTTGAAGAAGAAACAGGATTAATTGTAGATAATTTTGAAAAAGGGGAATTTACTAATGATATTTTTAGTAAAGAGAATAAGCATTATGTTACTTTATTTGTGATTACTAATTGGAAAAGTGGAGAACTAGAGGTAAAAGAACCTGAAAAATGTGAAGGATGGGAATGGATTGAATGGGATAAATTACCTAAACCCTTATTCCTACCAATTGAAAATCTAATTAAAGAAGGATTTAACCCTTTTATTTAATAATATCAATTTCAACAGCGTATCAAACTCTCCGCAAATAAAAAATACCGCCCATGGGCGGTATTTTAATATGCTATTTAGTTTTTTATTTCAATAGGAATCGTAATGTTGAAACTAGTCGAATCTTCTTGTATTCAGGAGATCCTGGATCTTTGTCTGTAATATCAAACACTCCTTGGTTACCTCTTGAAACTTTGCCAACTGTTGAGCCTGAATTTTGTGCAAATTGTGTTGCTGTGTCTTTGGCATTCTTTACCGCTTCAGCAAGCATATCTGGTTTAATGCTATTTAAATCAGAAACTTCAAATGAGATATTGTTTTGGTTTAAGACTACTCCATCTTTAATAAGAAGGAGAGTATCATTTGAAGATGCTCTAGCTAAATCAACCTTTTTCGTGTAAACAGAAACTTGATCAGTTGAGTTGTATCTAAAGACCGCATCCTTATAAGTATCTTGGTAGATATTTACAGGAGCGACGTTTATCTCACTAGCCTCGAATCCTTTGCTCATTAAGAACTTTTTAATAGTTGAGACATTTTTTTCAATATCCCCATATAATCCTTCGACGTTATTTGATTTAACTTCAAAGCTCATTGACCAGATTGCGGTATCAGCTTTTACTATTTTCTCAGATAAACCTTTGACTTCTACATATGTTCCTTGCTTTGAAAAACCATTAGCCGCAATTAAAAAAGCGACAGATAGTAGTAAAGCAAAAACTACAAGAGAAAGTCCTACAAACATAAACTTGTTATTTTTTGTATTTTCCATACATACATTATATCACAAAAAAATAATTAATTCAGAAGCGCTTAAAATTATTAAAAACACGTTATATGCTATATATTATGGGGTATTTTGATTTTTAGCAGATTTGTGCTATAATATAAAGAGATGAGAGTCTTTAGGCCTTATTCCATAAGGCCTTTTATTATTGTTATTAATATTATTTATGATTAAAAAAACTAAAATTGTGGCTACCATAGGTCCAGCAACTACTTCTGTAGAAATGCTCACTAAACTTTTAAAAGAAGGAATGAACGTTGTTCGTCTTAACTTCTCACACGGAGACTTTAAAGAGCATCAGGAAAAAGTAGATAATTTCAGAATTGCCATGAAAAATACAGGAATGAATGGAGCAATAATGCAAGATCTATCTGGACCGAAGATTCGTCTCGGTGAATTCTATCAAGAAAGGGTTATGTTAAAAACTGGAGATGAAATAACAATAACGACTGATAAGATTGTAGGTGATGAAAAAAAGGTGTCTATAAATTATCCAAAGTTTGCCTTAGAAGTTAAAGTTGGAGATAAAATAATGGTAGATGATGGTAAAAAGAAATTTGAAGTACTGAGTAAGAAAGGTAATGAAGTTTTGTGTAGAATTTTAGTTGGAGGTGAGACAAAGGGTCGCCGAGGAGTAAATCTCCCAGATTCAGACATCTCTGTAAGTTCACTGACGGAAAAAGATAAAAAAGATATCGAATTTGGAATTAAAAATAAAGTAGATTTCTTTGCATTTTCATTTGTTCGCAGACCAGAAGATGTGATAGAACTTCGTGAAATCTTAAGTAAAAAGAAATCAAAAGCAAAGATTATTGCTAAAATAGAAACTCCTCAAGCTGTAAATAATATCGATCAAATACTAGAACTTTGTGATGGGCTAATGGTTGCCCGAGGGGACTTAGCGATAGAAGTACCTGCAGAGAAAGTTCCAATGATACAAAAGATGCTTATTAATAAATGCAACGATGAGGGCAAGATAGCTATCACTGCAACTCAGATGCTCGAGTCTATGATTACTTCACCTGTGCCTACTCGTGCCGAAGTTTCAGATATCGCAAATGCTATATTAGACGGAACAGACGCTGTTATGCTTTCTGAAGAAACAACTCTCGGGAAGTTTCCCATTGAAGCTGTGAAAGTTATGGCAAGAGTTGCTTATGAAATAGAACATAATTATCCAGAAAGAAAGCTCTCAAGTCAGTCTGAAAAAGGTGAGAGGAGTATCACAGATTCTATAACAAGCTCTGTCGTAAAAACGGCCAATGATATCGGAGCTAAAATTATAATAGCTCTTACAAAGACAGGCTTTACGGCCGGTATGATTTCTAGGCATAAGCCGACCTCTCCTATAATTGCTGTGACTTCCGATATTACAACTTTACATCAGCTAAGTATTTCTTTTGGTTGCTCAGCTTTACTTGTCGAGAATTATAGTGATATTAATAGTTCATTTAAGATAGTGAAGGATTATTGTCTTAAAAAGAAGATAGTTTCGAAGGGGGATAAGGTTGTCATTATATCTTCATCGTCCTTTGATAAGAAAGACATTACAGCCAATATGATTGTTGTGGAAAGAATCTAACCTTGATTTCTTTAAAATATTAAGAGATTTATTATTATCCTTATGTGTGTTAATATTTTTATATATCTAGAAATATTTTAATGAACTTGAATATTATAAATTTTATAAAGAATAAAGGAATAAGTACTTCGAAAGTTGTTGTGGTTTTGCTCGTTTCTGTGTATATGATTTATTATATTACCAGTTTATCAAACTGGCACTTTATTGATAATGTAAATCTTATCTTCCATGAATCTGGACATGTCATCTTTAGCTTTTTTGGGGATTTTATTCATACTCTCGGTGGTACACTTATGCAGATTCTAGTACCAGTTACATTTTCTTTTTATTTTTATAAAAATGAAGATTATTTCTCAGCTTCTTTGCTTCTCTTTTGGTTAAGTCAAAATTTATTTAATATATATCTTTACGCGAACGATGCCATAGATATGAACCTTCCTCTTTTAGGAGGAGACAGTGTTTTT